>CAVCDF010000001.1:0-2560 GCA_963600795.1 Anaerotignum sp.
AAGATAGAGTGGGGCATCAAGTTCGTGCTTGAGATCGAGGACGGCGACTGGAAATGGCAGTACGGCGATCCGGACAACGACGGCACTCTTGAACTCGGCAAGGACGGTTTCAAGCCGGCCGAGACCGGCACCTACAAGATCGAGCTGGACCTGAGCAGTTTCAACGCTCCTACCTACAAGATTACAAAACAATAATAGTTGGTTGAAAGGTCGGCCGACAGCCCGTGCAGCCGACCGGCCTTTGATATTAATTATTTGATATTCATTAAGATGAAGAAAATGTTTTTCACGACGATGATGGCTGCGGCTCTCGCGCTCGCCGCAGGATGCGAAGATGTGAATCCGGAGTACACCGCTCCGGAAAGCACCGAGCCTGAAGAGATTGACCGCACCGCCTTCGCTAAGGGGGCGGACATCAGCTGGGTGACCAAGATGGAGAGCGAAGGCATCAAGTTCTACAACGCCGCCGGCGAGGAGACTGAATGCACCGCTCTGATGAAACAGATCGGGATGAACTCGATCCGCCTGCGCGTCTGGGTGAACCCTGAAGAGGGCTGGAACGGCAAGGGCGACGTGGTCGCCAAGGCTCTTCGCGCCCAGAAACTCGGAATGAGGATAATGATTGATTTCCACTACAGCGACACCTGGGCCGACCCGGGCAGCCAGACCCTTCCGGTGGCCTGGAGCAGCTTCGGAATCAGCGAATTGAAGAACGCCGTCTCAGAACACACGAAGGATGTGCTGGGAGCGCTGAAGGCTGCCGGAGTGGATGTCGAATGGGTGCAGGTCGGCAACGAGACCAGGGACGGAATGCTCTGGGAACTCGGCCGCGCGACGAAATACCCTCAGAACTACACGGACCTGACCAACGCCGGCTACGATGCCGTCAAGTCGGTCTATCCTGACGCCAAGGTGGTAGTCCATCTTGACAACGGCAACTCCATCAACTACTACAACCGTATCTTCGGAATCCTGGAGAAATACAATGGAAAGTACGACCTCATCGGAATGTCGCTCTACCCGTCTTCCGACTGGGAGTCGGCGACCAAGGCCTGCATCGAGAACATCAAGAAGTGCTACCAGACCTACGGCCACGACGTGATGATCTGCGAGGTCGGAATGCCGTGGGACGACCCTCAGACGGCCAAGGAGATGCTCACTTACCTGATGACCAACGCCAAGGCGACGGGCCGCTGCGACGGCATCTTCTACTGGGAGCCTGAAGCCCCTGCCGGCTACAACGGCGGCTACGGACTGGGAGCCTTCGCCGACGGCAAGCCTACCGCCGCCCTCGACCCTTTCGGTGAATGATGACGATGGCGGCTCTTCCGGTCTTCCGAGACTGCGGCCGCCATTTATTAATATCCTGAATCGAGTTTTATGAGAAAAAAAATATTCGCAGCGATGGTCGTCCTGCTGGCTGCTTTCAGTCTGGCGGCGCAGCCGAGAAGCGAAAGGCTCCTGAAAGACTGGGAGTTCCGCAAAGACCACGAAATGAACGCCACAGACGGCTGGGAGAATGTCCGCATCCCTCACGACTGGGCCATCTACGGGCCTTTCGACAAGGCCAACGACCTGCAGACCGTGGCCGTGATACAGAACGGCGAGACCGTGCCGACCGAGAAGACCGGCCGCACGGGAGGACTGCCTTACATGGGCAAAGGCTGCTACCGCACCACAATAGATGTCAGCAAGCGGGATGGAAGGCGTTTCGAACTGCTTTTCGACGGAGCGATGAGCGAGGCCCAGGTCTTTGTCAACGGCGAGAAGGTCACCGAATGGCCTTACGGCTACAATGCGTTCCACTGCGATGTCACCTCGGCTCTGCGTGACGGGGCCAACGAGGTGGCCGTCCTGCTGGAGAACCGGCCGTTCTCATCGAGATGGTACCCGGGAGCGGGCCTGTACCGCAAGGTGAGACTGATCGAGACCGCCACCGTGCATATTCCCGTCTGGGGAGTGTCCATCACGACCCCTCACGTGGAGAATGAATATGCCAGCGTGAGCGTCAGCACGGAGGTCGCCGGAGCGGAGGAAGGAGAGACTTTCGGGATCGAAACCCGCATATTCAATGAAAAAGGCGAGGTCGTCGCCGGCCGCACCGACCTGCGGTCCATCTGCCACGGCGAGGCGGCAAGACAGAACATCACGCTTGAGCATCCGGTCCTCTGGTCGCCGGAGACTCCTATGCTCTACACCGCCGTGACCAAGGTTCTGAAGGACGGAACGGTCGTCGACAGCGTGTCGACCCGCTTCGGAGTCCGCACGATTGAGTTCGTGGCCGACAAGGGCTTCTTCCTCAACGGGCAGAGACGCGTCATCCACGGAGTCTGCCAGCACCACGACCTCGGTCCTTTGGGATCGGCCGTGAACAGGTCGGCCCTGCGCCACCAGATCGAGATGCTGAAGGAGATGGGCTGCGATGCCATCAGGACTTCGCACAACATGCCGGCCGAGGAACTTGTGGAACTCTGCGACGAGATGGGCATAATGCTGATGGCCGAGACCTTCGACGAGTGGGACGCGCCATGCTGCAGCGTAAATGCCGACACGATACGGC
>CAVCDF010000002.1:0-13587 GCA_963600795.1 Anaerotignum sp.
GAATATGCCCGTTTCCACAACATCGACCCGCAGCGTCAGAAGGAAGAGGAGAAGAACGGTCCGGGTCTGCTGAAACTGCTGTTCCACGCCCCGAAGACTTTCTGGACCGTGGGACTCGTGCAGTTCTTCTGCTGGGCCGCGTTCATGTATATGTGGACCTACACCAACGGCACTCTCGCTCTCAACTGCTGGGGCGCCACCGACACGGCTTCCGAAGGCTATCAGGCCGCCGGCAACTGGGTCGGTGTGGTGTTCGCCGTGCAGGCCGTCGGCTCCATCCTCTGGGCAATCGTGCTTCCGAAGTTCAAGTCGGTAAGGAAGGCCTATGTGGTCAGCCTGCTGATCGGTGCCGCCGGCTTCGTCTCCGTGGCATTCGTCCGCGACCAGTACCTCGCCTGCGTCAGCTACTTCCTCATCGGCACTGCCTGGGCCGCGATGCTTGCGCTTCCGTTCACCCTTCTTACCAACGCCCTTGACGGAGAGCATCTCGGAAGTTACCTGGGTCTGTTCAACTGCACGATCTGCCTGCCGCAGATTGTCGCCGCCGCCCTCGGCGGGGTTGTACTGAAACTTGTCGGAGGCTCCCAGGCGATGATGCTCGTCATAGCCGGAGTCCTGCTTGTCCTCGGCGCTCTGAGCGTAGGTCTCGTGAAGACCGGCAAGGCCGGACGATGATTCCTCCTTCAGAAAAACAATTCAAACTGTAACATATAATGAATATTCCAAAAACTCAATCATTTCAAATGAAAAGGATTACAGCTGCCGTGACGGCCTTGCTTCTCTGCCTGGCCGGCACTACCGTATCCGCTCAGAGCGGGTATCAGGTGAAAGGAGTTGTGGTCGATGCGGCGGGGCCGGTCATCGGTGCTACTGTGATGGAACAGGGCACATCGAACGGAACGGCGACCGGAATCGACGGCGACTACATCCTCAACGTTTCCGGTGCTGACGCCACTGTCATCATCAGCTGCATCGGTTACACCACGCAATCGTTCAAGGCTTCGGAAGTTCCCGCGAAGATCGTGCTCGCGACCGACACCGAATTCCTCGACGACGTGGTTGTGATCGGTTACGGTACAGTCAAGAAGCAGGATATGACAGGTTCGATCTCGACTGTCAAGGCGGACCAGCTCAACAAAGGTATGGTGACATCTCCTACCGACCTGCTCCAGGGCAAGTCGGCCGGCGTGGTCGTCACTTCGGGCGACGGCGCTCCGGGTTCCGCGAGCACAATCCGTATCCGCGGTGGCTCCTCACTCAAGGCCAACAACAACCCTCTCGTGGTCATCGACGGCCTTCCTATTTCCGAGGTGTCCATCAGCGGAGTTTCCGATGCGCTTTCTTCCATCAACCCTAACGACATTGAGAGTTTCACCGTCCTCAAGGACGCTTCCGCCACCGCCATCTTCGGCAGCCGCGCTTCCAACGGTGTCATTATGATCACGACCAAGAAGGGTTCCAAGTTCTCCAAGGGCATCCACGTGAGCGCCGACTTCACCGGCTCCGTCAGCCAGAACTCCAAGTACGTGGACGTTCTGTCGGGCGACGAGATGCGTGAGATGATGGCCTGGTATATCGGTACCGACGGCGCGGCCTACGCCGCTCTCGGCAGCGAGAACACGGACTGGCAGAAGGAGATATTCCAGCTCGGCCAGTCCTATGACGGCAACGTCTCCCTTTCTGGCAACGCATCCATCGGCAAGGGCGCTGTGAATATGCCTTACCGCGTGTCCTTCGGCTACCACAACCAGAAAGGTACCCTCAGGACATCCACTCTCTCCCGTGAGACCGTCTCAGTGAACCTCGCTCCGACATTCTTCGACGAGCATCTCACCGTCAACCTGAACGGAAAGGGTATGAATATGGACACACGTTTCGCCAACCAGGACGCTATCGGTGCGGCGGTCAGGATGGACCCGACCCAGCCGGTTTACGACGACTCCGCCGACGGACTGAACGGCTACTGGTGGTGGAGCTACAAGGACAGGGGAACCACTCCTCAGGAAAGGGTGAACACGATGGCGGGCCAGAACCCTGTCGCTCTGCTGAACGACAAGAAGGATGTCTCCAACGCCAAGCGTTTCATCGGCAACGCCCAGTTCAACTACAAGGTGCACGGATTCGAGGACCTCAGCCTCAACCTGAACCTCGGTCTGGACTATTCCAAGTCCGACGGTACTGTCGACGTGGCAAGGAACAGCGAGCAGAGCCTCCACACCACTGCGGAACTCGGCTCCGGCTCGCACACCAACTATTCCCAGACCAAGCGCGACGCCACCCTCGAGGCCTACGCCCAGTATGACAAGACTCTCGGCAAGCACAATTTCAATGTGATGGCAGGTTACTCCTGGCAGCACTTCTACAACGAGACCTTCAACGAGAAGTACAAGGCCGACGACACTCCTTCGACAGACGCCGACTACTACCTCAGCGACCCTTACACATTCAAGACCGAGTACTACCTCGTGTCCTTCTTCGGACGTGTGAACTACAGTTTCAACGACCGTCTCCTCCTTACCGCCACGCTGCGTAACGACGGAACTTCCCGCTTCTCCAACAACAAGTGGGGCCTGTTCCCTTCAGTCGCTCTCAGCTACAATTTCGCGAAGGAGAACTTCATAGCTGAAAGCGGCGACATCTCCGCTCTCAAGCTGAGGCTCAGCTGGGGCCAGACAGGTCAGCAGGACCTTCAGTCCGGCAACTATCCTACCCTTGCGACCTACGTCTACAACACCAACGCTTCGATGTACAAGTTCGGCGACAAGACCGTCGTCCCTATCACCGCGAAGGGCTACAATGCAGACCTCAAGTGGGAGACCACCACGACCTACAACGTAGGTCTCGACCTCGGTTTCCTCGACGACCGCATCACAGCCAGCATCGATGCCTACAAGCGTGACACCAAGGACCTGCTCAACCGCACTCCTGTCGCTGCCGGAGCCAACCTTTCCAACTATCTTGACGCCAACATCGGCAACCTGACGAACAAGGGTATCGAATTCGAACTGAACGTGATTCCGGTCCAGACCAAGGACTGGAGCTGGACTCTGGGCTTCAACGCGGCCTACAACGAGACCAAGATCACGAAACTTACCACCGACGACGAACGTGCTGACTACTACGGCATCACGACCGGAGGCATCTCCGGCGGTACCGGCAACACCATCCAGGTCCACCAGACCGGCTATGCGCCTAACTCGTTCTTCGTCTACAAGCAGGTTTATGACACCGAAGGCAACCCTATCGAGGGCCTTTACGTGGACCTCAACGGCGACGGCCAGATCAATGACAACGACAAGTACTGCTGCCACAAGGCCGCTCCGGACTGGACATTCGGCTTCAACACCCAGCTCGCCTACAGGAAGTGGACTCTCGCCCTGAGCGCCCATTCCAACCTCGGCAACTATGTCTACAACAACATCTCCTCCAACGGAGACCTTCTCACCGACCTCTGGACGAACAACTTCGTCGGCAACCGTTACTCCACGGCCAAGGCGCACAACTTCCAGACCTACGCCCAGTACTTCTCGGACCTGTACGTCGAGGACGCTTCATTCCTGAAGATCGACAACATCACGCTCAGCCGCGCGTTCAGCTTCGGCCACAAGACACCGATGAACTTCAACGTCTTCGCTACCGTGCAGAATGTCGCCTGCTTCACCAAGTACGGCGGAATCGACCCGGAAATCTTCTCCGGAATCGACAACAACATGTATCCTAGACCTCGTACCTATATCCTTGGCGTCAAGTTCAACTTCTAAACACGGCTCAAGTATGAAAAAGATCAAATATATCTCCCTGGCTCTCGCAGCCTTGATGTTTACAGGTGCCGCCACTTCCTGTGTCGGCGACCTCGATGTGACGCCGATCGACCCGAACACCGTTCCTCCTGAGCAGGTGCTCGACAGTCAGGACGCTTTCACCCAGCTTCTTGCAAAATGCTATCAGGGCCTTGCCTGCTCCTCTTCCTACGGACAGGACGGCGATGCCGACATAGAGGGCGTGGACGGCGGCTACGGCCAGTATTTCCGTGCGGTCTTCAATCTTGAAGAACTGTCGACCGATGTCGCGGCCTGCTGCTGGAACGACGGCAACCTCTATGATATCCACAACCTCTGCTGGAACTCCGCCAACGAGTTTGTGCTTTCGATGTACTACAGGATCTACTTCCAGGTCGGCCTGTGCAACGAATTCATCCGCCGTTCGAACGAAACGAAGATCGACGGCTACACTCTCAAGGACGCCTACATCGCCGAGGCCAGAGCTCTCAGGCTTCTGAGCTACTACCACGCCATAGACATGTTCGGCAACGTGCCTTTCGCAACCGAGGAAATGTCGGTCGGTTCAACCGCTCCAGAGCAGATCAGCCGCGCCGACCTCTTTGACTGGATGGTCTCCGAGTGCGAGGATCTTCTTGACGGCAACGACCTTGCGGAACCCGGAAAGAATGAATACGGTCGCTGCGACAAGGGTATGGTGCAGATGATTCTGGCCAAGCTGTATCTCAACGCCGAGATCTGGAAGGGTACGGCGATGTACGACAAGGCCGCGACCGTCTGCGAGAAGATCATCGCTGAGTACAGGCTGCACACCGCCTCTTCGGGCGTGTACGGAGCCTGGCACGAACTGTTCTGCGCAGACAATCATCTCTGGTCCGCCAACACGACCTACAACGGTGACGAGATCATCTTCGCCGTCGAGCAGGACGGACTTGAAATCCACTCTTATGGCGCCACGAACTTCATCATCTTCGCCTGCACGGGCGGTTCGATGGATTCGGTCAACGATGTCGGCATCTCTTCAGGCTGGGGCGGTCTTTCTATGACCGGTGCCTTCACGAGCAAGTTCGAGGAGGGCGACCAGCGCGCCACCTTCTACAAGAGCGATGAATATGCCCAGTACATCGACGCCATCCGCCGTGAGTCGGACGGCTGGTCCAACGGCTGGAAATCGATGAAGTTCCTCAACATCAACCACGACGGTTCCGCGGCTTCCGCAGCCGGATTCGTGGACACCGACTGGCCTGTATTCCGTGTGGCGGACGCCTATCTGATGTACGCCGAATGCGCCGCCAGAGGAGCGGCTGACAAGTCAAAGGGTCAGAGCTATCTCAACGCCGTCCGCACAAGGGCCGGCGTGGGTTCCCTCGCCCTCACGCTCGAAAACATCATCGACGAGCGCGGCCGTGAGCTTTATATGGAAGGCTTCCGCCGTCAGGACCTCATCCGTTTCGGACTGTTCACCACTTCGGATTATCTTTGGGAGTTCAAGGGCGGTGCCCAGGCCGGTCAGGCCGTGGACAGCCACTTCAACCTCTATCCTATCACATCCGGTGACCTCAATGCCAACGGAAATCTTGTACAGAATCCTGGATATTAACAGATTATGAAAAAGATATTATATTGCGGCCTCGTCGCTGCGGCCACTCTGCTCGCGGCGTCCTGCGCCAAAGAAGACGATAAAGTGATCTTCAATCCGGAGGAGGCTACGGCTCCTGCCATCGCCTCGGTTCCGGGCGGGGTTCTGTCAGCAGACGGAGACCCTCTCACCTTCCAGTTCACCCTGCCTGACTACAATCTTGCGGCAGGTATGACACACTCTCTTTTCGCGGGTGCCGACCAGGCTCTTGCAGATGCTTCCAAGCTTTCCGCCACCATCGCTTCCGACGGTACGGTCTCTGTCAAGCAGTCCGACATCAACTCGCTCATACTCAATCTCGGCGGTGAAGCCGACAAGGAATTCACACTTTATTTCAGGATCAGTTCCTGGCTCGCCAACGACAAGGGCAACGCCATCGCGTCGTCCCTGAAGACATCCAACATCGTCTCCGCCGTCTTCACTCCGTATGATATGACGGTCCTCGACAAGGACATCTACCAGCACGTCTGGGTTCAGGGCAACTATGCCGGCTGGTCATTCGACAGCTGCCAGTACCTGTACAACTACAACAAGGACGGCAAGACCTACACCGGAGTCGTTGACTTCGCCGACAAGGCGGCCGACGGCATCAAGTTCACCGACGCGGGCGACTGGAACAACGGCAACTGGGGTTCCGAGGCTCAGGCCGAGGAGTCCGAGGCCGCAAAGGTGCAGCTCATCGCCGGAGGCGGTTCCAAGGACATCAAGTGCTACGGCAAGCGTTTCTACAAGTTCACCCTCGATTCCGAGACCCTCACCCTCACCAAGGAATGGGGAGCCGACAAGATAGGAATCGTCGGAACCATCAACAGCTGGTCCGCTCCTGACGTCGAGATGAACTACAACGCCGACTATGTCCGCTTCTGGGCCGACCTTGAAATCGAAGGCGACCAGGAGATCAAGTTCCGCGCTGATGAAGGCTGGGACCTCAACTGGGGTGCAGATGCCAAGGTTGGCGGCGACAACATCAAGGTAAGCACCGGCAAGTACCGCGTCTACCTCGACATCAACAAGGGCACGGTCGAACTCAGCGAGAAGATGTACGGCAAGGATGAGCCGAGCGCTTCCGGCGGCGGCGACGAGCCGGCCAAGCCTGCGGCCTGGTCCCTCATCGGAACCATCGGCGGCACGAGCTGGGACACCGACGTGGATCTGACCAACATCTCCGGAGACACCTGGGTTGTACGCAGCGTGGCTCTCACGGCCAGCGACGAGTTCAAGATCCGCGCAGACCACGACTGGGTGACTTCAGTCGGAGGTCCGGAGGCCAACTCCAAGAGCACGATTGACCCGTCGAACCCTTACGACGTCTTCAAGCCGACTCTCGGAGTCGCTTTCGAGACCGGCGACAAGAACATCCAGGTGGGAGCGGAAGGCATCTATGACATCACCTACGACTATGCCGCCGGCACTGTCCTTATCGATGAGCACAAGGCCGCCTGGTCCCTCATCGGCGAGATCAACGGCGACAGCTGGAGCAACGATGTGGTGATGACTCAGAACGGTGACGTCTGGACCAGCCCTGTGGTGAACATCACGGGAGGTTTCAAGATCCGTTACGACTATTCCTGGGCGGACGAGAACGTCTGTGGCACGGCCGAAGGATTCACTCCTGAAATCGGCGTGGCTTTCCCTGCCGTTCAGCCGGGAAGCGACATCACAGTGCCTGAGAAGGGTGACTACAAGGTCATCTTCGACGCTGCCGCCAAGACAATCCTCATCCAGGCCGTGGCGTTCCCTGAGACGATGTACATGATAGGCGCCGCATTCGGCAACTGGGACTGGAGCAGCGGCGGCATCGTCGACCTGGTTCCTGTGCACAGCGGAGAAGGCCAGTTCTGGACAGTCCGCTACATAGCGGCCGGCTCTCCGTTCAAGTTCTGCTCGAAGAAAGCCTGGGACGGTGACTTCTGCAGCCTTGCAAACAACGACGGCTTCACCGTTGACAGCGGCAACTGCTTTGTGGACAAGGACGGTCTCTATCTCATCCACATCGATCTCAAGAACGAGAAACTCCACGTGGAGGAGGCCAGAATCTACGGCATCGGTGACTGCTTCGGCGGATGGAACGAAGGGATGGAGGGAGCTCTCTTCACGAACGCCGGCCAGACCGCGACGGCAACTCTTGCGGCTGACGGCGAAGTCAGGATGTACGTCGCTTCTTCGATCGCCACGACCGACTGGTGGACCCGCGAGTTCATCATCCTTGACGGCAAGATCGTCTACAGAGGCGCAGGCGATGACCAGATTCGCGTAGCCTGCACGAAGGGACAGACCGTGACCCTCGACTTCAACTCCGGCGCAGGTTCAATCAAGTAACCGGCAGATTTTTTCAGACGCGCCCGCCCAGAAAATGTCCGGGCGCGTCTTTTTTTTATATATTCGTGAATTTTACATATTCGTGAATTATGAAACGTAAAACTTTTCTCTTAAGTCTGCTTGGTCTGGCGGTGGCGGCGCTGCTTTCCGGATGCGGCAAGGACTATCCTGCAGTCACTCCCGACCCGGATCCGGAACCGGAACCTTATGTCCCGGCGAGGACGGGCGAATCGGGAATATCCTACCAGCTGCTGGTGTATTCGTTCGCCGACAGCGACGGCGACGGCTGCGGTGACTTCAAGGGAATCATCTCCAAACTTGACTATCTGAAGGAGATGGGAGTACAGGCTCTCTGGCTCTCACCGATCCACAAGGCAACTTCCTACCACGGGTACGATGTCCTGGACTATTCCAGCGTCAATCCCGACTACGGTACGGAAGCCGACTTCAAATCCCTGCTTGACGCGGCGCACGCCAAGGGGATCAAAATTTATCTCGACTATGTGCTGAACCACACCTCAAGCAGTCATCCGTGGTTCCTCGACGCGAAATCAAACGCGGACAGCCCGTACCGCGACTACTATATCTTCTCCGACGACCCGCAGGCTGACATCCGTGCGGGAAAGATTCCGATGATCGCCACCGAGGGCGGCAGCGGCTACGATTCCGGCCAGTGGTTCTCGACAGTGACGACGGAAGGGGGAAAGATGAAGGCGAAGTTCACCCTCACCCTCGACGGCTCCGGCAAGCCTTCGTCCCTGCGGATCGACAAGACCGATGAAATCACCAACCAGGGGACGCAGACTTCGGGAATATGGCTCTATTACGGAGACGGGTCGATGGCCCAGTTCTACACGACAGGAGGCAGGCAGTGCACCCTGTCCCTTGAATTCGAGTCTTCCTGGGGAGTTCTCGTCAGGACCAGCACTACCCAGTGGGATTCCTACAAGTACGGCGCTCCGGCCGGGAAGAACCGGCTTGCCTGGGGAGAGACGCTGTCGCTTTCAAACTCCGACAATTCAGACATACTGCTGCCGGGAATGACTTCGACGATGTACCATTCGCATTTCTGGACATCCTGGTTCGCCGACCTGAACTACGGTTCCGCGGCCACCTGCGAGCAGTCCGGCGCATTCAAGGCCGTGTGCGAGTCGGCTGACAAATGGATAAATCTGGGCATAGACGGCTTCCGCCTGGACGCAGTCAAGCACATCTACCACAATGCGTCATCGGACGAGAATCCGACTTTCCTGCGCAAGTTCTATGACCACTGCAACTCGACCTTCAAGGCCGCCGGAGGCCAGGGCGAGTTCTATATGGTCGGAGAGCATTTCTCCGAAGCCTCGCAGGTCGCCCCTTACTACAAGGGCATCCCGGCCTTCTTCGACTTCAGTTTCTGGTGGACTCTAAAGGGCTGCATCAATTCCGGCGATGCCAGTTCGTTCGTTGCGACCGTCCAGGGCTTCCGCAAACTCTACGCTGCCAACCGTTCCGATTACATCGAGGCCACCAAACTGTCCAACCACGACGAGGACAGGGCCGGCAGCGATTTCAGCAAGAGCCTCCCGAAGATGAAACTTGCCGGAGCGGTGCTGCTTACCGCCTGCGGGGAGCCTTACATCTACCAGGGCGAGGAACTCGGCTACTGGGGCAGCAAGTCCGGAGGCGATGAATATGTCCGCACTCCTGTCCTGTGGACCACCGACGTGTCTTCCATCGCTGACGCCAAGCTTGGCGGCAAGGTGGACAGGTCAATGCTCACGGCTTCTATCTCGGTGCAGAGCCAGACCGCAGACGAAAACTCCATCCTGAACGTCTACCGCAGGTTCGGTGTGCTGAGGGACGAGTACAAGGCTCTCGCCAAAGGCTCGTTCGACTACTGCTCGGCCGCGTCTTCCAACAAGTCCGTCGCCGCGTGGTACAGGACCTGCGACGACCAGAAGGTGCTGGTCGTCCACAACTTCTCCGGCGGAATCGTTACGGTGAACTTCCCGTCGGATGACCTCGGCTCCAGCATCGGCTCTAACGGCACTGTCACCGTCAGCGGCCACAAAGTGACGATGGGAGCATATTCATCGGTGGTTTTTCTATTGTAATCATTTGAATATTCATACATTATGAAACGTTTGCTTTTGCTGGCGCTTTCGGCGCTCACTCTTTTCTCCTGCGGGCGGAACACTCCCGCACCCCAGGAGGAGCAGGACTGGACCCGTAACGCAGTGGTCTATGAACTGAACACCCGCCAGGCTACCGCTGAGGGCACTTTCGCGGCTGCTGAAAAGAAACTTCCCGAGTTGAAGGAACTCGGAGTCGATGTGGTCTGGCTTATGCCGGTCTGTCCGATAGGGGAGAAGGGCCGTAAAGGCACTCTCGGCTCCTACTACGCCATCAAGGATTACCGCGCCGTCAATCCTGAGTTCGGTACGCTGGAGGATTTCGACCATTTCGTCGCCACGGCTCACGGTCTCGGTCTCAAGGTCATCATCGACTGGGTGGCCAACCACACCTCTCCGGACAACGCCTGGGTGACCGAAAAGCCGGCTGACTGGTACGTCCGCGACGCGGAAGGCAACACGATAGTCGAATATGACTGGACGGACATCGCGAAACTGAACTACGGCAACGCTGATATGCGCGCCGAGATGGAGGACTGCATGCGCTTCTGGCTCGACAGAGGCATCGACGGATTCCGCTGCGACGTGGCCTACCAGGTGCCGCAGGATTTCTGGAGCGACGCGTTCACTAAGTTCAGGAATGAATATCCCCGCAGGCTTTATTTCCTGGCCGAGGGCGAGGAGGCCTGGCTCCACGAGGCCGGGTTCGATGCGACCTATGCCTGGAGACTGCACCATCTTCTCAACGACATAGCCCGGGGCAAGGCCGGAGCCGACAGTCTCGCTTCCTACATAAAATGGAACTCCGAGAACTATCCGGCACATGCGGCGAGGCTTTCGTTCACGTCCAATCACGACGAGAATTCCTGGTCAGGGACCGAGTTCGAAAGGATGGGCGACGCCTGGAAGGCCATGGCCGTGCTTTGCTGGACTCTTCCTTCCTCCCAGCCTCTGGTCTACACAGGCCAGGAAGTGGGATACAACCACCGTTTCGAGTTCTTCGAGAAGGATCCGATGCCGGACTGGCACCACAACGCCACAACAGATTTCTATACCTATCTGAATAACATAAAGCACGCCCATCCGGCGCTCGCTTCCGACAGCACCGGCTTCGAGATTCTTTCTTGCGCTGATTCGCAGTTCGTGTTCAGACGCTTCCTTGACGAGGATTCCGTGACCGTCAGCGTGCAGCTGCAGGCCCCGTGGAGCTGGTCCATAACCGTTCCGGAATCCAGGGTCTCGAGGGTCGAGCCGCCGAGCTGGTGGGTAGGGATGAAGACCCCGCTCCAGCTTATGGTCAAGGGAGACAGGATTGCCGACTGGAACGTCGCCATCGAGGGCGACGGAGTCAGCGTGGAGGAAGTCCACAAGGCCGACAGCCCAGACTACCTGTTCGTGGATGTCACCGTCGGCGCGGTGGCGGAACCGGGGACTTACTATCTGATATTCACAAAGGGGGAGGAGTCTTTCCGCGTCCCGTATGAAATCGCCGCGAGGGAAGGCGGCTCGGCAACGAGGACGGGCTTCAGCACGGCTGACCTTGTCTATCTGATCTGTCCGGACCGTTTCGCCAATGCGGACAAGGGCAATGACAACACGGACGACACCGCCGAGAAGGCTGACCGCAGCGAGCCTTTCGGCCGCCACGGAGGTGACCTGCAGGGAATAATCGACCATCTCGACTACATCGCCGACCTGGGTGCGACCGCCATCTGGTGCACCCCGCTTCTTGTCGACAACCAGCCGGAAGAGTCCTACCACGGCTATGCCTGCGGCGACTACTACCGCATCGACCCGCGCTTCGGCAGCAATTCCCTTTTCAAGGAATATGTCGGCAGAGCGCACGCCAAGGGTCTGAAGGTCATAATGGACATCGTGACCAACCATTGCGGCACCGCCCACTGGTGGATGGACGACCTGCCTTTCAAGGACTGGATCCACGTCTTCCCTGAATATACGAGCTCGAACATGGCGTTCGCTCCTGCGGTGGACCCGAACGGCTCGCAGTATGACTACAACCTCCTGTCGAGCGGCTGGTTCGTGCCGATGATGCCGGACATGAACCTTGACAATCCGTTCGTGCTGAGATATTTCCAGCAGTGGGCGGTCTGGTGGGCCGAATATTCGGGCCTCGACGGATTCCGGGTGGACACCTACCCTTACAACGAGAAGGAGCCTATGAGCCGCTGGTGCGAGTCCGTGATGAATGAATATCCTGACTTCAACATAGTAGGGGAGTGCTGGGACACGAACGCCGACCAGCTCGCCTACTGGCAGGGCGGCAACGCCAACCGTGACGGCTTCGACTCCCATCTGCCTTCAATCATGGACTTCCCTCTGCAGGAGGCCATCGGAACGGCCCTCTGCGAGAGCGACGCCCAGTGGGGTCAGGGAATGTTCCGTGTCTATTCGGCTCTTTCCCACGACGCCACCTATCACGATGTCTCCAAGATGCTGACCTTCCTGTCCAATCACGACCATTATCGCGTCTCGGACGCCTGGAAGCAGGATCCTGCCAAACTTAAGATAGCTCTCACCCTTCTGGCTACGGTCCGTGGAATCCCTCAGCTTTTCTACGGCGACGAGATGATGTTCGCTACCGGCAAGCCTTACAAGAGCGACGGGGAACTCAGGATGGATTTCCCGGGAGGCTGGGAAGGCGATGATGTGGACCTCTTCTCGGAAGAAGGCCGTGCCGCAGCCGCGGTTTCAGTGGGCGGCAAGAAGATTCCTGCCGGGCTGCTGGCCGAACTGCACGACTACGCCAGAACCCTGTTCCAGTGGAGAAAGGACAAGGATGTCATCCACAACGGCCGCACGATGCATTTCCTCGGCCGCGACAACACCTACGCATTCTTCCGCTACAACGACACGGACAAGGTCTTCGTCTTCGTGAACAATTCGCTTGAACCTAAGAACATTCCGTGGTCGCACTACGCCGAGATAGCCTCCGGACTCGGTGCCGGACTGAATGTCGTCACCGGCGAGACCGTGGAGATTTCGGATTCCACCGTCGTGGAGCCTTCCGGAGTGCTTGCCGTAGAATTCCCGAAGTAGAATTCCTGAAGCAGGGCTTTTATGAGAATAGCGATCGTCGGTGCCGGCGCTTCCGGCTGTTTCTGTGCAATCTGGCTGAAGCGGAGAATTCCCTCCGCTTCGGTCGATGTTTACGAGGCTGGCCCGAAGGCTCTGGCTAAGGTGGCCATAACCGGCGGAGGACGGTGCAACCTGACGAATTCCTTCGAAGGGATCACCTCGCTCTCGCAGGCCTATCCGCGCGGCGACAGGCTGATGAAAAGGCTTTTCAAGTCTTTCGACCACGACGACACCTGCCGATGGTTTGAGAATGAAGGCGTCCGCCTTGTGCTGCAGGAGGACCGCTGCGTATTCCCGGCTTCGCAGGACGCAATGGAGATAGTGGGAACCCTTCTCCTGCGGATGCGCCAGGAAGGCGTGTCGCTGCACTGCAGGCACAAGGTTTCGGGAATATCGGTCTGCCGCGAAGGAGGATTCGCCATCAGCTTCTCTCCGTCCGTCTGTCCTGGAGAAAAGTCCCGTCAGGACGCCGCGGCGGACATCGTTGTGGTGACGACGGGAGGCAGTCCGAAGATGTCCGGTTTCGGAATGCTGGACGGGCTTGGTCTGGAAATCGTGCCGCCGGTGCCGTCCCTTTTTACCTTCAACCTGCCCGGCGACCCTGTCAGGGAACTTATGGGGACCGTCGTGGAGAACGCCG
>CAVCDF010000003.1:0-2070 GCA_963600795.1 Anaerotignum sp.
GAAGATGTACGGCCGGGGTGACGGGCAACGGAAATGCCCCGAAATGTCGCCTGAGATGTGCGGCCGAGGTGACGGGCAACGGAAACGGCCCGAAATGTCGCCGAAGATGTACGGCCGGAGGTGGCGGGCAACGGAAATGGCCCGAAACGTCGCCGGGGATGTGCTGCCGGAGGTGACGGGCGACGGAAACGGCCGGAGGTGACGGGCGACGGAAATGGCCGGAAACGTCGCCGGAGATTTACGGCCGGAGGTGCCGGGCAACGATAAAAGCACATTTCATTGCCGAAGAGGTACGGCCAGTGGGACGAAGAGAGAGAGAGACAGCGGGAGTACCCCAATTGTACGGGGCAAGGCGGAGAGAGTTGGGGTTCTGAATTTTGGTAACGTGCAAAATTCAGAACCCCCGACTCGCTCCGCCATCCTATTGCACCGCTCCCGTGCGTGAAAAGGGCCATCTGACGCACGGAGATGTGGCGGAATCATATTCGGGCATATCTGCTCCCGTCACCCCGGCCGTCGCGTGTGACGGCATCGATTCCGCCACTAACGCTCCCGTCACTATCTATCTATATTTATATCCGTCAAACTATGAACGATTCCCAGATCCGGCAAGGCGTACCGCTATTTATATCCGTCAAACTATGAACGATTCCTAGATCCGGCAAGGCGTACCACCGACAGAATTGCAACCAGAAATAATCGTAGCGACTTTCTCTGCAATTCCATTTGCGGGGAAACTGCAGAACATGCCCTGCGGCAACGTGCTGCCGGGGTGCTGCCGAATCTGCCGAAACAGATTTGCACCTGCTGAGCATCAGAACGACTTTTTCTGCAATTCCCATATTGGGTATTAATGTGGATAACGAGTATAATCATTTACATTTTCTAAAATTCTTTCTGATTATCCGCAATTATGCCCAAGCCATTCAAGTCTGTTCTTCATCTTCGCACTTATTCCGTTGCACTTAAACAACGAGTCCACTAAGCAGCAAGATTTGTTGCGTGGGAACTATAGGTCTGATTATCTGTGATTTAGCTATTTGTCTTAAGGAGAATTCTCCTAAAGACAAATATTTAACACATTATGATTCAATCTATTATTCCTCACGACCCCCTTATTCTGCTGGGTATTTTTGCGGATAATCAGTAAATTCTTTGCAAGAAAGTTTGCAGGTTAAGTAAAAATGCCTATCTTTGCAATCTCAAAACCGAAATGCTGGGTTCGTATAACGGTTAGTACTCAAGATTCTCAATCTTGCAATAGGAGTTCGATTCTCCTACCCAGTACAAGGGTGCCGGCAACGGTGCCTAATGACCGAAAGAACAGACCGGAATGCCGAATGGCTTTCCGGTCTATTCTTTTTGCGCCACTGCTGGTTTTCTTTCGGCGGCGCTAGCAAAAGCGGACATTGCCTGCACCGGCATCTGGACCGGCGGCCGAACTAATAGGGATGAACAGCCGGAAAAGACGGGACTTTTCACACATCGGTCATCACCATCGCGTAACATGCATCACATGCACCACATGCACCACATGCAACTCATACTAAACCAGACCTCTAGATCACGGCATACCGTTTCTGCTACAAGCCCATACGTACAACTCCGTTTTCTGCGCACTCCGCTCCGCCAAGCGCAGTGCACGTTTCCCGGGACCGCGCTCAGCCAAACATTTCAACCACCACCGATCCTCAAATACATTTCCTTGCCAGGCATTTGACTACGAATGTTCCACTGAATATAGACGGGCGACGGAAAAGGCCCGAAACGTTGCCGCAGAGTTACGGCGGAGGTGACGGGCGACGGAAACGGCCCGAAACGTCGCCGGAGAGTTACGGCGGAGGTGACGGGCAACGGAAATGCCCCGAAACGTCGCCGGAGAGGTATGGCGGAGGTGACGGGCAACGGAAACGGCCCGAAACGTCGCCGGAGAGGTACAACGGAGGTGATGGGCAACGGAAACGGCCCGAAGCGTTGCCGCAGAGTTACGGCGGAGGTGGCAGGGCAACGGAAACGCCCATAAATATCGCCGGAGAGCTACGGCGGAGGTGACGGGCAACGGAAAAGGCC
>CAVCDF010000004.1:0-9482 GCA_963600795.1 Anaerotignum sp.
GGCGGCAAATGGGACATCCTGCAGGCCGCCCGGAAACTTGCCGTTGAATATTCGGGCAATCCGGAAGGGGCGGAGAAGATCGGTTTCGAGGACTTCGAATCCCGCCTGTCCACCGCAGGCATCCCTGATCCGGACCTGGTGATACGCACTTCCGGAGAAAAGAGGATAAGCAATTTCCTGCTTTGGCAGACGGCATATTCCGAACTGCTTTCCGTGGACGTGATGTGGCCTGATTTCAGGAAGGAAGAATTCCGCAAGGCTCTGGAGGAGTACTCCCGAAGGAACCGCAGGTATGGAAAAGTGAAATAACTTGCGTATATTTGCAACTTTAACTCAAGAAAATACGATTCGATGAGAAGATATCGTTTTTTGTGCATTGCCGCCTTGTCCCTCGCCGGGACGTTGGCTTTCGGACAGAACGCCGAGAAATCGGAGGAAGACGTCACCGTTGATTTCGACCGTCCTCAGACGTATGTCGTGGGCGGTATTTCTGTGGATGGTAACCATTATTTCAGCGACCAGCAGATAGTTTCACTGACGGGACTCCAGAAAGGAATGAGCGTCACGGTGCCGAGCGACGATCTCTCATCCATCGTCACCAGACTCTGGATGCAGCGCTATTTCGAGGATGTCGCCCTGTCGATCGACCACCTCAGCGCCCAGGGAGACTCCGCTTTCTTCAAGATCACCATCAAGGAACGCCCGAGGGTGTCCAGGTGGCTGTTCACCGGTGTCAAGAAGGGAGAGCAGAAGGATCTTGACGAGAGGCTCAACCTCCGCCGCGGCGGCGAGTTCTCCGAATATGTCGCCAAGACTTCAACTGACATCATCAAGAGGTTCTACGCCGAGAAGGGATTCCTGAACTGCAAGGTGGACGTGCAGACCCAGAAGGATTCGATCATCAAGAACGCCATCCGCGTGAATTTCGCGGTTGACCGCGGCGCGAAGGTCCGCGTGCGCGACATCAACTTCATCGGCAGCACGGAACTTTCTGAATACCAGCTTTCCAGGGCGATGAAGAAGACCAAGGCGAAGAAATGGTACAACTTCTTCAACAGCAAGAAATTCAACGAGAAGGAATATCCCAACGACAAGAACAGCCTGATCAGCAAGCTCAACGAGGCCGGCTTCAGGGATGCGCGCATCGTGAAGGACTCGATCTACTACGTGACCCCTGTCAGGCTCGGAATCGACTTCAAGATCGACGAGGGCAAGAAATACTATTTCAGGAACATTTCCTGGACAGGAAACTCGGTCTATTCGTCCGACCAGCTCAACGGCATTCTCAAGATCAACAAGGGCGACGTCTATGATATGGTGACGATGCAGAAGCGTCTTTTCGGAGGCGGCAAGCAGGGTGACCAGGACGTGTCCAAGGAATATCGTGACAACGGCTATCTGTTCTTCAACGTGACTCCTGTCGAACTGAACATCGAAGGGGATTCGGTCGATGTCGAGATGAGGATTTCCGAAGGCAAGCAGGCCACGCTGAACAACATCGTGATCAACGGCAACACCCTGACCAACGAAAGGGTTGTCCGCAGGCAGATATTCACGATGCCGGGCTATCTTTTCAGCCAGACGGCGTTCGAGAGGTCCATCAGGGAAATCGCTTCGCTCGGCCAGTTCGACCCGGAGGCCATCACCGATGCGTCCAAGGGCTATTCCATCATTCCGAACCAGCTGAACAACACGGTTGACCTTATCTATAATGTGACCGAGAAGCCTTCCAGCCAGCTGGAACTTTCCGGAGGATGGGGCGCCAGCACATTCGTGGCGACCGTGGGAGTGAACTTCAACAACTTCTCCACGAGGCGTCTCTTCGACAAGACGGCCTGGAGGCCTGTTCCGCTCGGCGACGCCCAGAATCTCTCGCTCCGCTTCCAGACCAACGGTACGTACTACACTTCATTGATCTTCGGATTCTCCGAGCCGTGGCTCTTCGGCAAGAAGCCTACGTCGCTCAATCTCCAGGCTTACTACACCCGCCAGACGGACTCCTATCTTGCGATCGGAATCCTGTCCAACGACAAGGTGATGGAAATCTACGGCTTTTCCGCCGGCATCGGCACCAGGCTCAAGTGGCCGGACAACTATTTCGTGCTGTACAACGGCATCAGCTGGCAGACATATGACCTGAAGAACTGGATCAACGGCTACTTCATGTTCAACGACGGCAAGTCGCACAACTTCAACTACACCGTCAGCCTGAGCAGGAATTCCACCGACCAGCAGATCTATCCTCGTATGGGATCGAACTTCAGCGCCAGCCTGCAGATCACGCCGCCATATTCATTGTTCAGGAAAAAGGACCTCGGCAACCTCGACGCGAACGGCAACCCTACGAAGGTTTCCAGCTACAAGGACATCAACTACGACAACTGGTCCTCCGCCGAACGCTACAAGTGGATCGAGTACCACAAGTGGAAGGTGAGCGGCGAACTGTACACCAAAGTCCTGGGAGATTTCGTCATAATGACCCGTGCGCAGTTCGGTTACCTCGGCTACTTCAACCGCAAGTGGGGCTACTCTCCTTTCGAGGGATTCAGGGTCGGCGGTGACGGTATGTCGGGCTACGACACCTACGGAGCTGACATCGTCGCGCTGCGCGGTTACGAGAACTACTCGCTTACTCCTTGGGAGGCCACTCCGTACAACTCCAACGGCTACTATGCTGGAAATGTCTATGACAAGTTCACTGTCGAGTTCCGCTATCCTGTCATCCTGCAGCCTCAGTCCACGATCTTCGTGCTGGGCTTCCTTGAAGGAGGTAACTGCTGGTCCGACATCAAGAATTTCAATCCGTTCCAGATCAAGAGGTCCGCAGGAGTCGGCGTGAGAGTCTATCTCCCGATGATCGGTCTGCTCGGCATCGACTGGGGCTACGGCTTCGACAACACCGAAAAGAAGGACAGAAGCCAGTTCCATTTCCTTATCGGACAACAATTCTAAATAATTATTATTACATTTGCAGTCCGGCACCGGAGCGGAGCCGGACAATCGCAGGAAAAAACTGATAAAAAGATACTGATATGAAAAAGATCGTGTTGATTGCCGCAATGGCAATGTTGACATTCGCCGTTTCGGCGCAGAGCAAATTCGCTATCGTGAATTTCAACGAGCTGGTTATGCTTATGCCGGAAGCGGATGCCGCAAGGACCCAGATGCAGGCCGCGCAGAAGGAGGCAAACGAGACTCTCCAGAGCATGGCCGCCGAAGGACAGGCGAAATACAGCGAGTACCAGCAGAAGCAGGCTTCCTGGACTCCTGCCATCAGAGAGAGCAAGGAGAAGGAACTCGCCGACATCCAGCAGAGGATTCAGGAATTCCAGCAGTCCATCCAGACCGAACTCCAGCAGCAGAACCAGCAGCTGATGGACCCTATCTACAAGAAGGCTCAGGAGGCTGTCGAGAAACTGGCCAAGGCCGGCGGCTACCTCTTCGTTTTCGAGACCTCTCAGTACCTCTACGTTGACAAGGCCCAGGTCAAGGACCTTACCCAGGAGGCGAGGAAGGCTCTGAACATCCCTGAAGGAAGGACTCTCGAGACTCTCCAGCAGGAACTTCAGGCTCAGGCTCAGCAGGCCCAGCAGTAATTGAATATGACTCTGAACGAGATATCGTGAGGGGCCGGCTGAAAAGCCGGCCTCTCTTTTTTTATTCTCTCCGGTGCGTGCGGATCCGGCATTCCGGCAGGTTTGTAGCGGCCTGCCGCCGCTTATATGCAGGGTTTGAAAAAATATTCGTTTTTGTTGGTAATTCTGCTTTTTATGCTTTAATTTGTACGCTTTTTTCAAGGAGGCTTGGCGGCTTCCGAAGATACACTAAACATTCAGACATAGTAATGCAACATAAGGTTATTGATGCTAAAGATGTTGTGATCAGGTTCGCGGGCGATTCCGGAGACGGGATGCAGCTCACCGGAACATTGTTCGCCAATCTGTCAGCAGTCTACGGTAACGGCCTTTCGACATTCCCGGATTATCCGGCCGAGATCAGAGCCCCTAAAGGGACTGTGGCCGGCGTCTCCGGATTCCAGGTTCACATCGGCAGCGGTAAAGTAAACACTCCGGGCGACTTCTGCGACATGCTCGTGGCTATGAACCCTGCAGCCCTAAAGGCTGACGCGAAATGGCTCAAGAGGAACGCCACGGTCCTTGTCAACGAGGATGCGTTCGACGATTTCGGTCTCAAGAAGGCCGGCTTCACTACTGACAATCCCTTCGAGGAACTTCACATCGAGGACAGGAACATCATAGTCGCCCCTATCACCAAGCTGACGGAAGCGAGCCTGAAGGATAGCGGCCTCGACATCGCCTCCGTCCACAAGTGCAGGAACATGTTCACGCTCGGAATGGCCTGCTTCATCTTCAGCCGTCCGCTGGACTACGTCTATACTTATCTTGAGTCCCGCTTCTCCAAGAAGCACCCGGAGATGATTGAGCCGAACCGCAAAGTCGTGAATGACGGCTACAACTACGCCGCCAACATCCAGGCCGTTGCGGACACCTACACGATAATTCCGGATGTCAAGGAAAAGGGAACTTACAGGAACATAACGGGCAACCAGGCTCTCGCCTGGGGCCTGATGGCCGCTTCTGAGAAATCCGGTCTGCCGCTCTTCTGCGGCTCTTACCCTATCACTCCGGCGACCGCCATACTTGAAGAGCTTGCTCTCCATAAGGAACTTGGAGTCAAGACGATGCAGACTGAGGACGAGATTGCGGGCATCTGCACGGCAATCGGTGCTTCATTCGGCGGCAGTCTTGCCGTGACCACCACGTCGGGCCCTGGCCTTTCGCTGAAATCCGAGGCTCTCGGACTGGCCGTGATGACGGAACTTCCGCTCGTCGTTGTCGACGTTCAGCGCGCCGGCCCTTGCACCGGAATGCCTACCAAGACAGAACAGGCCGACCTCAACGAGGCTCTCTACGGACGCAACGGCGAAAGCCCTATGGTGGTGATTGCTGCACACTCGCCGGCCCACTGCTTCGAAGCCGCTTTCAACGCCGCGAAGATCGCCCTTGAGCATATGACTCCGGTGATGCTGCTTTCCGAAGGATTCCTCGGCAACGGCTCGGAGCCGTGGAAGATTCCTTCAATGAGTGAATATCCTGCCATCAGCCCTCGTTTGGCGGTGGCGGACGGCGGCAAGTTCCGTCCTTTCGAAAGGGATGCAGAGACTCTTGCCAGAAAATGGGCTCCGGCCGGCACTCCTGGACTGAGCCACCGCGTGGGCGGTCTTGAGAAGACCCACGAGGGAGTCCTCTCCACAGAGGCCTCCAACCACGAACTGATGGTGGCGGAAAGGGCTGAGAAGGTCGCCCGAGTGGCTGCCGACATCCCTGACCTCGTGATCGACGGACCGGAAACCGGCGATGTCCTGCTGGTGGGCTGGGGAGGCACCTACGGACATATTCTTACAGCCGTGGATGAACTCCGCGCCGAAGGAAGGACGGTCAGCCGCGTGCATTTCGACTACATCGACCCGCTCCCGAAGAACACGGAGAAAGTCTTCTCCGGTTTCAAGAAAATCATCGTTTGCGAACTCAACCGCGGACAGTTCGCCACCTGGCTCAAAGGCATATTCCCGAAATTCGACTATGTGCTTTGTGACAAGGTGCAGGGACAGGTGTTCCTCGTGAGGGAGATCATCGACGCCGTGAAGGCGGAACTTTAAAAGGAAGAAGCTATGCCAAAATATTCATTGAAAGATTTCAAGAGCGACCAGGAGATAAGGTGGTGTCCGGGCTGCGGTGACTATTCCATCCTCGCCGCTCTTCAGAGGACCCTTCCGCTCGTCTGCGAGGAGAAGGGAATAGACAAGGACAAGATTGTGGTCGTGTCGGGCATCGGCTGCTCCTCGCGCCTTCCGTATTATGTGGACACTTATGGCTTCCACAGCATCCACGGCCGCGCGACTGCGATCGCGACAGGCCTCAAGGTCGCCAACCCTGAACTTTGCGTATGGCAGGTGAGCGGTGACGGCGACGCGCTGGCCATCGGAGGCAACCATTTCATCCACGCCATCCGCAGGAACATCGACATCAACCTGATGCTCTTCAACAACAGGATTTACGGTATGACCAAAGGGCAGTACTCTCCGACATCAAAGCTGGGAGCCATCACCAAGACCTCGCCTTACGGCACGGTTGAGCATCCGTTCAACCCGGGCAGCCTCGTGCTGGGCGCAAAGGGCACTTTCTTCGCCCGCGGAATGGACACTGAACTGGCTCTCAACCAGGAAATCATGCTGGCGGCGTCGAGACACCGCGGCACTTCCGTTATGGAGTTCCTGACCAACTGCGTGATCTTCAACAACGGCTCTCACGCCGAAATCTCCGACAAGGAGGTCAAGGCCGACAGGACGATTGTTCTGCGTGACGGCGAGAAGATGATTTTCGGAAAGAACCGTGACAAGGGCATCGCCCTCGACGGCTGGAAACTCAAGGTCGTGACGTTAGGCGAGAACGGTGTCACCGAGGACGATGTCCTCACTCATGACAGCCACTCCGACAATCTCGGTCTTCAGACGATGCTGGCCGACATGAAATGGCCGGAGTTCCCGGTAGCCCTCGGAGTCATCAGGGAAGTCTCCGACATCACCTATGACGAGGAGGTTGCCAGACAGGTGGAGACCGTCAAGGAGAAGTCAAAGATCCACAATGTGGATGAGCTGCTGCACAGCGGATCGACCTGGGAACTGAAATAGCCCCGGATGGAGCGGATATGTCAGAAACGGACATATCGGAAACAGACACATCATTTGCTTAATTAATAATGCTAACACAATGAAAACTACAGAGATCATGGCCCGTCTCCAGGCCAAGTACCCTACAGAGAAAGAATATCTGCAGGCCGTGCAGGAGGTTCTCGAATCAATCGAGGAGGTCTACAACCAGCATCCTGAGTTCGAGAAGGCGAAGATCGTCGAGAGGCTTGTCGAGCCTGACAGGATCTTCACTTTCCGCGTGACCTGGATCGACGACAAGGGTGAGGTACAGACGAACCTCGGCTACCGCGTCCAGTTCAACAGCGCCATCGGACCTTACAAGGGAGGCCTCCGTTTCCATAAGGCGGTCAATCCTTCGATGCTGAAGTTCCTCGGTTTCGAGCAGACCTTCAAGAACGCCCTCACGACCCTGCCTATGGGCGGAGCGAAGGGTGGTTCGGATTTCGACCCGGTCGGCAAGTCCGACGCCGAGATCATGCGCTTCTGCCAGGCCTTCATGCTTGAACTCTGGCGCTGCATCGGCCCTGACCAGGACATCCCTGCGGGTGATGTCGGTGTGGGCGGCCGCGAGATCGGCTATCTCAACGGAATGTACCAGAAGCTCGCCCGTCAGTACCACACCGGCGTTCTTACCGGAAAGGGCGCTACCTGGGGAGGCTCCATCCTTCGTCCTGAGGCCACCGGCTTCGGCGCTCTCTACTTCACCCAGCACCTTCTCCACAAGGCAGGCAAGGACATCGCCGGCCAGAAGGTCTGCATCTCCGGCTTCGGCAACGTGGCCTGGGGCGCGGTGAAGAAGGCCACCCAGCTCGGCGCGAAGGTTGTCGCCATCTCGGGACCTGACGGAGTCTGCCACGTTCCGGACGGAATGACCGAGGAAATGAATGAATATATGCTCGACATGCGCGCTTCCAACAGGAACAAGGTCGAGGATCTCGCCACGAAGTTCCCTGGAAAGGTTCAGTTCATCGCCGGCAAGAAGGCTTGGAGCATCCCTTGCGACATCGCCCTCCCTTGCGCGTTCCAGAACGAACTCAGCGAGGCGGATGCAAAGGAACTCAAGGCCAACGGCTGCTGGTGCTGCTGCGAGGTGTCCAACATGGGATGCCAGCCTGAAGCCATCCATTTCTTCCAGAACAACGGAGTCCTCTTCGCCCCTGGCAAGGCTGTCAACGCCGGCGGAGTCGCCACTTCCGGTCTTGAGATGACCCAGAACGCCGCCCACCTCAGCTGGTCAGCCCAGGAGGTCGACGACAAACTCCACTGGATCATGCAGAGCATCCACGAGCAGTGCGTCAAGTACGGCACCCGTCCTGACGGCAGCGTGGACTATGTCAAGGGAGCCAACATCGCCGGCTTCATGAAGGTCGCCCAGGCCATGCTCGAGCAGGGAATCATCTAAAACAGTAAGATTTCTTACGAATATCGGTAAATATCGGCACACCAATGGCTCATTGGTGTGCTTTTTTCGTTAATATTCACTAAATTTGTTGGATTTTGAAAATCCGATAAAAGGTTACAATAATTTAATAGTACTGTATTATGAAAAGAACAGTTCTGGCAATGTCGGCGTTGGCATTACTTGCCTCATGCGGCACGGAACCAAAATCCGATGTACAGAAAAAAGTGGACAACTACGCTCTCGTGAGTGTCGAGTCTCCTGACCTGTCCGGCATTTCCGACAATGGTAAAGAAGTCCTTAATCTCTACAAGTTCGCAGCGGACATGGCTGACAGCATCTACTGGTGCCAGAGTTTCGGCGACAAGAACAGGATGCTGGGCCTGTCGGACGAGAATCTGCGTGAATATGCCGAAATCAACTACGGCCCTTGTGACCGTCTTGATGGCAGCACTTTTGTCGAAGGCTACGGCGAAAGGCCCCTTGGAGCCGGATTCTATCCGCAGGACATGACTGCTGAGGAGTTCGATGCTCTTGCCGACACGACCAAGACCAGTCCGTACACCATACTTGCAAGAGATGACGAAGGCAAACTTGTTTCTGTGCCTTACCATGAGGCTTACGGGAACTATCTTGCAAAAATGACCAGTTGCCTGAATGCCGCCGCAGACCTCACCGTGAAGCCGAGCGTCCGCGATTATCTGCTCAAGAAGATAGTGGCGCTCAACACTGATGACTATGCGGAAAGCGATATGGCATGGCTGGAGATGAACGACAGCAAGATGGACCTGATCATCGGCCCGAACGAGGTGAACGACGACCAGCTTTACGGTCTGAAGGCATCCTACGAGGCCTATGTCCTTCTGAAAGATCTGAAACGCACAGAAGTGCTGGATCAGTTCACTTCCGTTCTGCCGGAACTTCAGAAAATGATCCCTTGTGAGGAGCAGTACAAGACTTTCGTCCCTGGAGACAAGTCTGACATCTATGCCTACGACGCCATCTACTGCGCCGGTCACGCCAACGCTGGGATCAAGCTGATTGCCCTCAACCTGCCTTACGGTACCGACATCCAGGCAACAGCCGGCACAAGAACGGCTCTTCTCTGCAACATAATGAACGAGAAGTTCAACCACATTGTCAGCCCGGTCGGCAACCTTGTGCTTGGCATCGATTATCAGAACCATCTCAGCTCGGAGGCGTTCTACTGGAACATAGCATTCCGCGAGATTGCCCACGGGCTTGGTGTGAAGCAGACTGTCAACGGCAGGGGAGATGTAAGCACTGCTCTTGGCAACAAGGCGCTCACATGGGAGGACATGAAGGCCAACACCGTGGGTCTCTACCCTG
>CAVCDF010000005.1:0-12409 GCA_963600795.1 Anaerotignum sp.
TCCTCAATCTTCACCCTGTGGTGGTTCTCGTACTTCTCCTTCAGACCTCTCAGGATGGCGATCGATTTGGCCGGCGAAGGCTCATCGACCATAACCATCTGGAAACGCCTCTCAAGCGCCTTGTCGGTCTCGAAGTACTTCTGGTACTCGTCGAGGGTGGTCGAACCGATTGTTCTCAGTTCACCCCTGGCAAGTGCAGGTTTAAGAATATTCGAGGCGTCCATCGCTCCCGAGGATCTTCCCGCTCCGACGAGCGTGTGGATCTCATCGATGAACAGGATGATCTCGCCGGCGCTGTCGACGACTTCCTTGACCACGCCCTTCAGACGTTCCTCGAACTCGCCCTGGTACTTCGCGCCTGCGATCAGCGCACCCATGTCCAATGAATATACCTTCTTGCTTTTGAGGTTCTCCGGCACGTCGCCGTCGACGATTTTCTGGGCGATTCCCTCGGAAATCGCCGTCTTGCCGACACCCGGCTCACCCACAAGAATAGGATTGTTCTTCGTCCTTCTGCTCAGAATCTGAAGGACTCTTCGTATCTCTTCGTCCCTGCCGATGACAGGGTCGAGCTTGCCTTTCGCGGCCTGTTCGTTCAGGTTGATCGCGAACTTGGGCAGGAACTGCAGCGATGAGCTGCCATTGTTTTTGTTTTCCATAATCTGATCTCCTTTATTGTCCCGGTCTCCTTGCGGTGTCTGAACGTCCTTTCTTTCAGCGTAGGGGTAAACCAAACAAACCGCCAGGTCCGAAGACCTGGACGGCTAAAAGTCAAATTATGTTCCAGTCCGTGGAGACTGACAATATGTCAGTTTAGTTTGCCGGAGTCTCGGTGGCCGGAGCTTCAGCTGACGGTTCGGCCTGCTGGATAGGAGCAGACGGGAATTCCGGCTGCTGAGCCTCGCTCTCGATCTTCTCGGTCACGTCAACGCCTGAAACGGTGGTGTGTGTCGTGAAGGAAGAGATGATTGACACCACAAGGATGAAGGTGACAAGACCCCAGGACACCTTTTCGAGGTAGTCGGCGGTCTGCCTGACTCCGAGAGTCTGGTTTGCTGAAGTGAAATTGCTGGCCATACCCTGTCCCTTGCCGTTCTGAAGCAGCACGACGATGGTAAGCAGGATTGCCGCAATGACAATACAAACTGTTAGAAATGTGAACATATTCCTTTATTTTAATTTTCCTGTTGCTGCAATTTTTCAATAAGGGATGCAAAGTAAGCACTTTTTTCCGGATAACGCAAGATTAGCCTTGAATAAATTTTCTTTGCTTCAGCAGTGTAACCTTGGTCCGCATAGATTCCCGCCAGCGTTTCCGTGCAGAATCCGAGTTCCGGATCCTCCCATCCCCGGTCCTCCTGCTCGTCCGAACGCCCGGCTTTGAATCTTGAGAATACATTGTCCTCGTCCCTGCGGACGGCCGCATACTGCTCCGGCGAGAAGAAATCTCCTCCCGGAACCCTTTGAGCCGAGTTTTTCGGCTTTTCCTCCGTCTCCTGCCGGCTTTCGCCCTGACGTTCCTCCGAGGCTGCACCTATATATTCCTTGATGAGCCCCTTGAGGTCTTTGTCGGAATAATCTTCCCTTCTGGCGGAGCGCATTATCCCGGAGATGATGGTTCTAGAGGCGACATACATTGCGGCCTCGGAGTACTGCTCCTTGCCCCATTCGCTTCCTCCCACCTTCGACATCCTCACGCACAGTTCTTTGCGTGCCGCGCCGAACCACGGGTAGGCGTTGATTGCATCCGTAAGGGATTCCACGGACATCAGTTTCAGACTGTTCATTCCCGCTTCCATCGCAAAGCTACCATTGTGCCACGCTGGCATTGAAGATGTCTTCGACCAGCTTTTCGACGATTTCCTCGCACAGGGTGGACTCCACGGCGTCGAGAGAATTCGTGGAATCGTAATCGGAATATGCCGAGAAACTCTTCTCGAAGTCGTCTTCCGGGTATTTCCGGTTGGTGAATTTCAGTTTGACCGTGACCGTCAGACGGTTCTGTGCGGCCACTTCATTTGCCGTCACCGCCGCCGCCCTCACTTCGTAGCCTGTGACCTCGCCTTGAAGTTCAAGGTCTCCGTCCATTTCCACCTGCTCCAGTTTGGTCAGTTTGCGGAACTTGTCCTTGAGCGCTTCCGTCAGGTCGTTGCTCAGCGTCGGGTTAACCTTCAGCGCCTTGTATTCAAAATACTGTATGGTCACTGTCTTGACGTCCGGCTGGATCGAAGTGCCGGAGAATGAATATTTGACGATTGAGCAGCCGCCGGCGGCGAAAGCGGCCAGCAGCGCGAGAACCGTCAGTACGAAGTTTATCTTTCCGTTCCTGTGCATTTCCTGTTACTTTTTGTTCCGGGTGTCGAGTCCGTATTTCTCCAGCCAGCGGTAGAGAGTCCTTTCGGATATTCCCATCTCCTGCGCAGCCTGCTTCCGGTTGCCGCCGTGCTTTTCTAGAGCCTTCACGACAATTTCCTTGTTGATGTTCTTGAGCGTCAGGTTGGCCGGGACCTGCGGTTCCTCAGCGCGGATGTCCACCACCTTGCCGATTTCTCCGCTGGAAACCGGAGCTCCAAGGCCCTGCCATTCCGCTTCTTCGGGCTCGGCCGCAGCCGGCCTGAGAATGGCGGCCGGACTGAGAGCCGGAGCCGCGCCTGTGGAATCCAGCCGTGCCTTTAGCCTGTCGACTTCCTGTTTCAGGTCGTATATCGCCTTGACGATCATCTGCTTGTCCGAATCGCTGAGGGCGCTTTCCGATCTGGCCTCAGCTGCAACGGGCAGCAGGTTCATCTCTTCCTTTGGCATATAGGCAGACAAGGTTGCCGCGTTCACGACGCATCTTTCGGAAGACCTCGTGAGCTTTTCGGATTCCAGCGCCGTGACGGTCTCCGCCACGTTCTTCAGCTGGCGGATGTTGCCGGGCCAGCGGTAGTTTATCAGCAGGTCCACCGCGTCATTGGTCAGGGTGACCTTGCTCATACCGTATTTCTCTGAGAAGTCGGAAGTGAACTTCCTGAAAAACAGGTAGATGTCTTCCTTGCGCTCCCTTAGCGCCGGCATCATTATCTGGATTGCGTTCAGCCTATAGTAAAGGTCTTCCCTGAACTTACCCTTTCCGACGGCGTGCAGCAGGTTGACATTGGTGGCCGCAATGACGCGGACATCCGTCTTCTGCACCTTTGAGGATCCGACTTTGATGAACTCTCCGCTTTGCAGGACTCTCAGAAGCTTTGCCTGGGAAGCCAGAGGAAGCTCCCCGATTTCGTCAAGGAACAGCGTGCCTCCGTCCGCTTCTTCGAAATAGCCCTTTCTGGTCTCCACAGCTCCGGTGAACGATCCTTTCTCGTGGCCGAAAAGCTCGGAGTCTATAGTTCCTTCAGGTATCGCTCCGCAGTTCACCGCGAAGTACTTGCTGTTTTTTCTCAGGCTGTTCTGGTGGATGATTTTCGGAATGTTCTCCTTGCCGACGCCGCTTTCTCCGGTGACAAGTACCGTAAGGTCGGTCGGGGCAACGGCAATCGCCGTCTCCAGCGCCCTGTTGAGGGCGGCATCATTTCCGATGATGTCGTACTTGTTCTTCAGTCTCTGCAGATCTTGTGAGTCCATCATTTGTTTTCTCAGATGTTTGCTGAATTGTATGTTCGGACAGTATTTGCTTGTAACTTGACAAAGTTAAGAAAATAATGGCTATATTTGTACACTGTTTGCCAAGAGGCGGAAAATAAGTTGCCGCAGGTCTGGCGAAAGTTATGCAAGTTGTTTTTAAACGAGTACTTGGAAGTTGGAAATGCAATCTTTTAATCATTGTAATTATATGAAAAAGACACTCAAAGTTTTAGCGGTGGCCTTCATCGGACTGGCTGCCGTGGCCTGCTCTTCAGCCGAGAAGATGGCTGAACTCGCAGACAGTGTGATCGTAAAATGCGATCCTGCGGTTCTGGAATGTGTCGCCGGCAACATCGACGCCACTGTTACAGTTACCTATCCGGAAAAATATTTCCATCCTAAGGCCATCCTTGAGGTTACCCCTGTCCTCGTCTATGACGGAGGCGAGGCCAAGATGACCCCGCTGATGTATCAGGGCGAGAAGGTGAAGGACAACTACAAAGTAGTCGCCAAGGCTGGCGGTACCGTCACCGAGAAGGTTCATTTTGAATATGTTGAAGGAATGGAGCAGGCTCATCTCGAGCTGCGTGGCGTCGCCAAGTACAAGACCAAGTCCTACAAGCTTCCTGTCAAGAAGGTAGCCGACGGCGTCAACACCACCTATATGCTCGTCAAGGGTGCAGGCCAGGTTCCTCTCAAGGCTGACGGCTACGAGGCCATCCTCCAGCAGACCGCCGAGGGACAGATCCTCTACAACATCAACTCCGCTGACGTTCAGAGCAAGCAGCTCAAGGGACAATCCATCAAGGATTTCCAGAACGCCCTTGAGGAAATCAAGGCTAACGAGAGGAAGACTCTCGTGGGAACCGAGGTCGTTGCATACGCTTCACCTGACGGTGGCGAAAAGCTCAACAACACTCTTTCCGAGAAGCGTTCGAAGTCAGCCGACAAGGCTTGGGACAAGGTTATGAAGGGCAAGGATATCGCTGACCCTGAGGTGAAGAGCATCGGTCAGGACTGGGAAGGCTTCCAGGAGCTTGTCCAGAATTCCGACATCGAGGACAAGGACCTGATTCTCCGCGTTCTTTCAATGTACAGCGATCCTGCAGTGCGTGAGAGCGAGATCAAGAATATGTCTTCAGTTTACACCGAGCTCAAGAGCGGTATTCTTCCTGAACTCCGCCGTGCAAGGTTCATCGCCAACGTCGAGTTCAAGAACTACACTTCAGACGAGCTTCTCGAGATGGTCGAGAACAACATCGATGTGCTTGACGAGCCTGCTCTCCTGCACGCCGCCAATCTCGTGAAGGACGTTGACAGCAAGGTCAAGCTCTACAACAAGGCCATCACCAAGTATGACAGCGACAAGGCAAGGTTCAACCTCGCTGTCACCTACCTCAACGCAGGTGACGTCAAGAAGGCTGAGAAGGCTTTCGAGGCTGTTGAGACCAAGGACGCCGACCTCACCAACGCTCAGGGTGTTATCGCTCTGCGCAACGGCGACTATGCAGCTGCCGCAAAGGCCTTCAAGAAGGCCGGCACTGACGCTTCCAAGGCTAACCAGGGTGTCCTCGACATCCTCACCGGTGACTACGACAAGGCTGTTCAGGACCTCAAGGACGTGAAGGGCTGCTGCCACAACACTGTTCTTGCCTACATCCTTACCGGTCAGCTTGACAAGGCTTCTTCTTCAGCCCATTGCAAGGATGCAAAGGTTGACTACCTCCGCGCCATCATCGCCGCCCGTCAGGGCAACTTCGATCAGGTCAAGACTTACCTCGATTCAGTTGCCAAGAAGGACAAGACTCTCGCCGAGAGGGCTACCAAGGACATCGAATTCGCAGAGTACTACAAGTAATCTGAGGACTCACATAACCGCAAAGGGATGGCCGAAATCCGGCCATCCCTTTTTTTTAAACAAATTCTTTGAAAAGAAGAAAAATTCGTATATTTGCAGTCCGATAGCAACGGAAAGGTTTGGTAATTTTTATTAGCCGAGGACCTTTCAGCCAGAATATTCCGGAGAGGTGGGAGAGTGGCTGAATCCACAGGTTTGCTAAACCTGCATACGGGTAACCGTATCACGAGTTCGAATCTCGTTCTCTCCGCAGAAACGAAGTCCTCGATTCTTTGATGAATCGAGGACTTGTTTTTTTTGCTCTGCTGTTTTTTATGTCCTATTGTCCCGGGCATTCAGAATTGCTGTCCGGCCGCAGTTTGTTGGTCAGCGCTATGAAATCCTCAACGCTCAGGCGTTCCGGGCGCAGGTCGAAGACGGGATCCTGAAGGAGTTCCGCCGGAATCAGCGGCTTGAGTGAATTGCGCAAGGTTTTCCTGCGCATTCCGAACGAGGTCTTTACAATTGTGCGGAAAAGTTTTTCATCGCAACCGAGAGTCGTCCGCGAATTGCGCGTCAGGCGTATCACCGCAGACTGCACCTTTGGCGGCGGATTGAACGCTCCCGGCCCTACGGAGAAAAGATATTCGATGTCATACCAGGCCTGGAGGAAGACCGACAGGATTCCGTAGGTCTTCGTGCCGGGCTTCTCTGCGATGCGCTCGGCTACCTCTTTCTGAATCATGCAGACAACTTCCGGGATCCTGTCCCGGTGCTCGAGGATCTTGAAGAAGATCTGTGAGGAGATGTTGTACGGGAAATTGCCTATGACAGAGTAGTCTCCGTTGAAAACGCCGTCCAGGTCCATTTCCAGGAAGTCCCCTTCTATAAGGTTGCCGCCCAGTTTCGGGAAATGTTTCTTCAGGTAGACCACCGACTCCTTGTCGATTTCCACGACTTTCAGCGACATCCCTTCCCGGGGCAGCAGGTACTGAGTCAGCACACCCATGCCCGGGCCGACTTCCAGCGCCTCCGTGCCCTTCAGCGCGTCCACTATGTTTTTCGCTATGCTCTGGTCAGTGAGAAAATGCTGGCCAAGCGCCTTTTTCGCTCGTACTTCCATATGAACGCGAATTTACTGAATATTCAGACATTCTTGGCAATAAATTGCTAAATTTGCATTTTGCCGACAGGCAGGGATGAGGCCTGCCGCCGGCGTATTCAGAACATTCGGATATTCAAAGATCAAAGATATGTTTAGAGATCACACTTGCGGGGAACTCCGCATCGGAAATGTCGGGCAGAAGGTGATGCTTGCCGGTTGGGTGCAGCGCTCCAGGAAGCTCGGAGGTATGACTTTCATCGACTTGCGCGACCGCTACGGCATCACCCAGCTTGTGGTTGAGGCCGATGCCGACGCCGCTCTGGTGGCCACCGCGACCTCTCTGGGCCGTGAATATGTCATTCAGGCCATCGGCGAGGTTGTCGAGCGCCAGAGCAAGAATCCAAAGATGGACACCGGCGAAATCGAAATCAAGCTTGAGGCAATAAATATTCTCAACAAGTCCAACACTCCTCCTTTCACGATCGAGGACGAAAGCGACGGCGGAGAAGACCTCCGCGCGAAGTACCGCTATCTTGACTTGAGAAGGAATCCTCTCCAGAAGGCGCTGGCCCTTAGGCACAAACTAGCCCACGAGGTCCGCAATTACCTTGATTCCAAAGGCTTTATGGAGATTGAGACTCCTTACCTCATCAAGTCCACTCCGGAAGGTGCCCGCGACTTCGTCGTGCCTTCGAGGATGAACCCTGGTCAGTTCTACGCCCTTCCTCAGTCTCCTCAGACTTTCAAGCAGCTGCTGATGGTGGCGGGCTACGACCGCTACTTCCAGATTGTGCGCTGCTTCCGCGACGAGGACCTGCGCGCCGACCGCCAGCCTGAATTCACCCAGATCGACTGCGAGATGTCCTTCGTCGAGCAGGAGGATGTTCTGAATATGTTCGAGGGAATGATGAGGACGATGTTCAAGAACGTCCTCGGAGTTGACATCCCGAACCCGATGCCTCGGATGAGCTGGTACGACGCAATGGACAAGTACGGTTCGGACAAGCCGGACGTGCGTTTCGGAATGACCATCCACGAAATCACCGCCGATGTCAAGGGCAAGGGCTTTTCAGTCCTTGAGGATGCGGCCTATGTGGGCGCTATCGCCGTTCCGGGCGGAGCCGACTACACCCGCAAGCAGATTGACGAACTCACCGAGTGGGTCAAGAGGCCTCAGGTCGGAGCCAAGGGTCTGATCTACATCAAACTCAATGCTGACGGTTCTGTAAAGTCTTCCATCGACAAGTTCTACACTCCTGACGAACTCAAGGCCATCGCCGCCAAGGTCGAGGCAAAGACCGGCGACATCGTCTTCGTGATGTCCGGATCCAGCAACCGCAAGGTCCAGACAATGCTCGGCGTACTGCGTATCGAGATGGGCAACAGGCTCGGTCTGCGCGACCCTAAGGTCTTCGCTCCGCTCTGGATCGTCGACTTCCCGCTTCTTGAATGGAGCGAGGAGGACGGCCGCTTCTATGCGATGCACCATCCGTTCACGGCTCCTAAGCCGGAACACATCGACTGGTTCAACAGCAACAGGAAAGAGGATCTCGAGAAGGTCTGCGCCAATGCCTACGACTTCGTGCTGAACGGCACCGAACTAGGCGGCGGCTCAATCAGAATCCACGATGCAGAGGTGCAGAAGAGAATGTTCGAGGTTCTGGGAATAGGTCCGGAGGAGGCCGAGTACAAGTTCGGCTTCATCATCCACGCCTTCCAGTACGGTGCTCCGCCTCACGGAGGTCTGGCATTCGGTTTCGACCGTGTCTGCTCGCTGTTCGCCGGCAAGGAGTCCATCCGCGACTTCATTGCGTTCCCGAAGAACAACCAGGGCCGCGACGTGATGATCGACTCTCCTTCCCAGATCGACCAGTCCCAGCTTGACGAACTCAATCTGGACATCAGGCCGCTCCCGGAGAAATAATCCCAGGGCAATATGAAAAAGAGAGTGAAGATTCAATCTTCACTCTCTTTTTTTGTTTAGAAATACGTCCGTTATACCGTCCGTTCCCGGCGGTCCCGTTGCGGGACTTCCCCCGCGGAACTAGCTGATGAACAGAAGCTCGCGGTACTTAGGAAGCGGCCAGGTGCGGTTGTCCACGATCTCCTCGAGCTTGTCGATAGGGCGGCGGAGAGCGAAGAGGCTCTCGGCGATCTCGTGGTAGGCCACCGCTTTGGCATATTCATCGGTCAGGACATTGGCCTTCTTGCGCGCCTCGACCATCGCCGTGGCCATCTCGCGGATCTGGTCAACGTACTTGGAGATGCTCTTGATGAGGTAAACCTCTTCCTTGCACTCGTCGGTGCCGCCGAAGACCGTCTTGCTGAGCGCCACTTCCTGCAGCAGCTTGGACTTGTAGTCGAGCGCGGCAGGGATGATGTGGTTGATGGCCATCCTTCCCATCACGCGGGACTCGATCTGGATCTTCTTGGTGTAGGTCTCCCACTTGACCTCGTTGCGGGCCTCCAGTTCCTTTTCGGTGTAGACTCCGGTCTCCTTGAACATCTTGACTGAAGCCGGGGCCGTGAAGACCTTAATCATCTCAGGTACGCTGGTCTCGGTGTCAAGTCCGCGCCTCCTGGCTTCTTCCTTCCATTCGTCCGTGTAGCCGTTGCCGTCGAAGCAGACTGTGTCGATTACGGATGCGATTATCGGTTTCAGGGTGTCCAAAATGGCGACGTTCAGCGGTTTGCCGGCGGCCAGTTCGACGTCGAGGCTCTTCTTGAAGGCCACGAGCTGCTCTGCCACGGCAGCGTTGAGGGTCGTCATCGCTCCGGCGCAGTTGGCCGTCGAGCCGACGGCGCGGAACTCGAAGCGATTGCCCGTGAACGCGAACGGAGATGTTCTGTTGCGGTCGGTGTTGTCAACGAATATTTCCGGAATCTCCACGAGCCCGACGCTCTTGCCTTTCTTGCCGGCGATCTCGATAGGGGTGTCGGAAGGCACTTCCAGAAGTTTGCGCAGGACATCCGTCATCGTCTTGCCGAGGAAGGCAGACACGATTGCCGGCGGGGCTTCGTTGGCACCGAGACGGTGGGCGTTGGTGGCGGAGGCGATGGAGGCCTTCAGCAGGGCGTTGTGCTTCTGCACGGCGGCCAGCACGTTGACGAAGAAAGTAACGAACTGCAGGTTGCCCTTCGCGTCCTTGCCCGGAGCGAGAAGCATAGTGCCGGTGTCAGTTCCCAGGGACCAGTTGTTGTGCTTTCCGGAGCCGTTGACTCCGTCGAACGGCTTCTCGTGGAGAAGAACTACGAACCCGTGCTTGCGCGCGATGTTGTTCATAAGGTTCATCACGATCTGGTTCTGGTCGTTGGCCAGGTTGGTCTCGCCGAAGATAGGAGCCAGCTCGAACTGGTTGGGGGCTACTTCGTTGTGCCTTGTCTTGAGCGGAATTCCGAGGCGGTGTCCGGCGATCTCAAGGTCGCGCATGAATTCGGCAACGCGGGACGGAATCGCACCGAAATAGTGGTCGTCCAACTGCTGGTTCTTGGAAGAATTGTGACCCATCAGCGTGCGGCCGGTGATCATCAGGTCAGGCCTGGCGGCATAAAGGGATTCGTCCACGAGGAAATATTCCTGCTCCCATCCGAGATAGGAATAGACTTTCGTGACAGACTTGTCGAAGAGGCGGCAGATAGGGAGGGCCGCCTCGGAAACGGCCTTGAGTGCCTTTTTCAGAGGAGTCTTGTAGTCCAGCGCCTCGCCGGTGTAGGAAATGAACACGGTAGGGATGCAAAGGGTGTCATCGATGATGAACACCGGGGAGGTCGGATCCCAGGCCGTGTAGCCGCGGGCTTCGAAAGTCGCTCTGATGCCTCCGTTAGGAAATGAGGAAGCGTCAGGCTCCTGCTGGGCGAGCGACTTGCCGTCGAAAGTCTCGATGACTCCTCCTTTGCCGTCGTAGTCGATCAGCGAGTCGTGCTTCTCGGCCGTGCCTTCGGTCAGAGGCTGGAACCAGTGTGTCACGTGCGTGACGTGATGCTCCATAGCCCACTCCTTCATTCCTTTGGCTACACCGTCGGCGGTCTCCCTGTCGAGGGACTTGCCGTTGTCAATGCAGTCCAGCAGTGCGCTGAGAGTCTTGGCGTCCAGATACTTGTGCATCTTCGGACGGTCAAAGACCAGCTCTCCGTAGTAGTCTGAAGTCTTGCCTTCAGGACGTTCAGCCGGGACAGCCTTCTTCTCGAAGGATTCCTTCACCAGATCAAATCTGTCAATGCTCATAATTTGTCTATTTGTTAAAGGGTATGTATTTCCTGTAACTGTATAATAATGTAATGTCCTTGAAATTCAACTTTCCCGCAGCCTGCCCGGAGGCGTATCCCAAAAGAGAAGGCTGACCCGTGGAGGCCAGCCTTCATATTTGAATAAAAATACACTTTCTTTTATGAATATGCCGTCAGGCTGGCAAACCGGCACATACGAAAGCGCTCAGGGCCTGGGAATTTTGGCTCTGGGCGGACTGCTGCTGGCGCTGCTGTCGGTATGTGTGGGCTTCCAAAATCATTGTCTTTCAAACTGTCTTTCAATCCGCATCCAAGTGCCTTTCAAAAAGACGGCGCAAGTTATGAAATCAAATCAGATATTCAGCAATTTTTTTTGATTTTATCGGTTTTGCATATTCTTCCACACCTACTTTTCGATGAAGACAGGCGAGGCGGCGAGGTAGTTGCCGGTCGGAGTGAAGGAGGCGGAGGCGACCTTCACCTTCTTTGTAAGGACCGGAGTCTCGACGTTCCTGGCGACTATGAATGAATATGTTCCCTCTTCGGTCGCCCAGCCCGAGCGCTCCTCGTCGTAGGAGGCAAGCAGGGACTTCGGAATCCTGACCTCGACAGTCTGGGACTGGCCCGGAGCCAGAACCTCAGTCTTGGCGAAGCCCTTGAGTTCCCTCTCAGGCTTGTCCATATCCTTGCCCGGAGCCTTGACATAGACCTGGACGACTTCTTTCCCTGAATATGCTCCCGTGTTCTGTACGGTCACAGCCACGACATAGTCGGAGCCGTCTTCCCTGACGGACATCCCGTCGTACTTGAACTCGGTGTAACTCAGACCGAAGCCGAAAGGATAGGCCGTGCGCACATTGTTGGTGAGATAGTAACGGTAGCCCACATAGATCCCCTCGCGGTAGTTGACATAGTCGATGTTCTCTACATCGTATCTCTTCTTTACGCCTATAGGGGCGGGACGGTGGAACGAGAAGTTGACAGGCTTGTCGGTCAGGATCTGAGGCATCGTCGGAGCGGTCGGGTCATCGTAGTAGTCGACCGGAATCGTCATCGGAAGCCTTCCGCTCGGAGTCTCCTCTCCGGACAGCACGGAAGCTATGGAGTGGCCGGCCTCGCAGCCCGGCAGCCAGCTGATGACGATGGCGTCTGCCAGGTCCTTCCAGGCGGTCAGGTCGACGATGCCGCCGACATCCAGAACCACGATCAGTTTTTTGCCCTCTTTGTGGAACGCTTCGGAAACACCTTTGATAAGATTCAACTCATAGGTGGACAGCAGGTAGCTGAACTGGTAGAGCCTGTCCTTCCCCTCGCCGAAGATGCGGCCGATGGTGAGGACGGCCTTGTCGGCATCCTTCGCGGCCTGCGCGAGCACGGCCTTCGAAGGCATAACCTCCGACGGACGCTCCGCATCAACGTACCACTTGTCGAACTTGCCGTTGATCCTGCGGGTGTTGAACCTTTCGTACTTCATACAGTCAGCGTAGAAGTCATCAGTGGACTTGTCCAGGCCGAATCCCGCATCCTCGAGCCCCTGTTTGAGGTCGATAACATAGGAGCCGTTGACATTGCCGGCTCCGGTGCCGCCTGTGATGAACTCGTAGGAAGCCACGCCGAACAGGGCTATCTTGGATGCC
>CAVCDF010000006.1:0-25554 GCA_963600795.1 Anaerotignum sp.
GCGATGGCCACCTTGCACTCGGGAAGGACTTCCGGATGGCCGCCGAGGTAGGTCTGCGGATTTCTGACGGCAGCTCCGGGGATTTCGCCCTGAAGGCGGGAGACATATTCCTTGTCGATGACGACGACTTTATCTCCGCCGTCGGCGGTTTCGATGATGCGCTTTACCTTATCGATGAACAGCGGGTCTTCAGCAGGCCCGCGCTGGAATTTCAGTACAATCATAAACTTTGACTATTCAATGCTGTCCTTGACGTTGTAGCGGTTCCTTTCGGAAGAGTTGCGGGAGATCATCTCGCAGATGAATCCGGCCAGGAACAGCATCACGCCGATCACTACGGCCAGCATTGCGAGGTAGAACAGAGGCTGGTCGGTGACAGCCCTGAAATGCAGTCCCTGCGCCTGATGCACGAGTTTGGCGGCGATGATGCAGATCGTCATCACGAAGCCGACCAGGAACATCAGCAGGCCGGAGAATCCGAAGAAGTGCATCGGCTTCTTGCCGAAGGTGCTGAGGAACCATAGGGACAGAAGGTCCAGGAAGCCGTTCACGAAACGCTCAAGACCGAACTTGCTCTTGCCGTATTTCCTTTTCTGGTGATGGACAGGCTTCTCGGTTATTCTGCCGAATCCGGCGTTCTTGGCAAGGTACGGGATGTACCTGTGCATCTCGCCATAGACCTCTATGTTCTTCACGACTTCGTTCCTGTAGGCCTTCAGGCCGCAGTTCATGTCGTGCAGCTTGATTCCTGTAATCCACCGCGCCGTGGCGTTGTACAGTTTGGAAGGAAGGTTCTTTGTGAGCTTGTTGTCCTGCCGGTGCTGCTTCCAGCCCGACACGACGTCGTACCCTTCCTCGACCACCATCCTGTACATTTCCGGAATCTCTTCCGGAGAGTCCTGCAGGTCGGCGTCCATAGTGACCACCACGCGCCCTTCTGCCTTGGCGAACCCTTCGTAGAGGGCGGCGGACTTGCCGTAGTTGCGGCGGAAGGATATTCCTTTGATCTTGTCGTCGCCGGCGGCGAACTCTCTGATCTTCGCCCAGGAGCCGTCGGTGCTGCCGTCATCGACGAATATGACTTCGTACGCGTAGCCGCCTGCGTTCATCACGCTTCTGATCCACGCAAGAAGTTCCGGCAGCGACTCCTCTTCGTTCAGAAGAGGAATGATTATGGTGAGGTCCTTTGAATATTTCATATTCGTAGATTATTGATTGTCAGGGCTTTCGTTGCTATTGTCCGTAGCATTCCGGTCACCGCCGTTCCAGCCGTCACCGCCGTTCCAGCCGTTGCCGCCGCGGTCACCGAACTCGTCGGGCGGGAAGGCCGTTCTCGCGAAGGTCGTGGAAAGCACCCATCCCCACAGGAAGCAGTAGGCGAGGGTGAATATGAACGTGATGGCCGGAAGTTTTCCGAGCATCCCTTCCATCGCCGCCTTCGTGTTGGAGTCGAGCATCGACTCGTAGCCAGCCATCGTCTGGTTCACGATTTCCGAATATGCCTCCGGGCTGATCACGAGCATCTGCAGCAGCGAGAATCCTGCCACGAGAATGGACGAAAAGAGAGCCAGCTTGAGGCCGTAGCGCTGGAACGAGGCATAGTCGGTCTCCACGGTGTTGTAGAACCTGGCCATCAGGGTGTGGAAAAGCCAGACGCAGACCGCGATTTTGAGAATCTTGGACGCAAGGACGAGGAAAGTGCCGAAGAATCCGCCGGCGCTTCCGGCAAGTCCGCCGAGATAGTCAAGGGCTACCGTGCCTGCGGCCATCGCCAGGCCGCTTATTGCCGCGCTGTTCCAGGACAGCCCTGAGGAAAACTCTTTCTTCATAAACATCGATGGTTTCGGGAAACAATGCCAATTTCGGGTGCCGGATCAAAACGCTTCCGGCTCCGGAATGCAAAATTAGCAAAATTATTCGTACCTTTGCCCTTTGGCTAATAATATGGCTGGCCAAGTTCAAGTACTTGGTCTGTAAATACTGGTCAGACCAATTTATTTTAGTTTTTGTATGATTGACATTAAATTTCCTGACGGCAGCGTCAGGGCCTTCGAGAAAGGCGTAACAGGTTACGAAATCGCCAAGAGCATCAGCCCGAGGCTTGCAGAGGAAGTTCTCGCCATCGCGGTGAAACCGGCCGGCGACACAACGATCGGCAAGGGTGTCACGATGGACCTTAACCGCCCTATCGAAGAAAACAGCTCGATCGTCCTGCTCAAGTGGGACGACGACGAGGCCAAGAGGGTTTTCTGGCACTCGTCTTCCCACCTTATGGCCGAAGCCCTCGAGGACCTGTTCCCGGGCGTGAAGTTCGGCATCGGACCGGCTGTCGAGAACGGATTCTACTATGACGTCGACCTCGGAGGCCGCCAGCTCACAGACGCCGACTTCCCGAAGATAGAGAAAAGGATGCTCGAACTCGCCCGCGAGAAGCAGGCCTTCGTCCGTCAGGACGTCTCCAAGGCCGAGGCGATGAAGCATTTCGAGGAGACCGGCGACAAGTACAAGTGCGAGCTCATCAGCGAACTTGAGGACGGTCACATCACCTACTACACCAACGGCCATTTCACCGACCTCTGCCGCGGACCTCATCTGCGCAGCACCGAGGTCATCAAGGCCGTCAAGCTCACCGCTCTGGCCGGCGCCTACTGGCGCGGCGACGAGAAGCGCGAGCAGCTCACCCGAATCTACGGCATCACCTTCCCTAAGAAGTCGATGCTCGATGAATATCTTGTCCTCCTCGAAGAGGCTAAGAAGCGCGACCACCGCAAGCTCGGCAAGGAGATGGAACTGTTCACGTTCTCGTCCCGCGTCGGACTCGGCCTTCCTCTCTGGCTCCCGAGAGGTTCCGTGATGCGCTATGAACTTGAAAGCTTCCTCCGCAAGAAGCAGAAGGAGTACGGCTACCTTCCTGTAGTCACCCCTCACATCGGAAGCAAGGACCTCTACGTGACCTCCGGCCACTACGCCAAGTACGGCAAGGATTCCTTCCAGCCTATCCACACTCCTCAGGAGGGTGAGGAATATATGCTCAAGCCGATGAACTGCCCTCACCACTGCGAGATATTCCGTTCATCTCCGAGGTCCTACAAGGATCTTCCTCTGAGGCTTGCCGAGTTCGGCACCGTTTACCGCTATGAGCAGAGCGGCGAGCTCCACGGACTCACCAGGGTTCGCTCCTTCACTCAGGACGATGCGCACATGTTCGTGACCCCTGATCAGCTGAAGGGCGAGTTCGAGAAGGTCATCGACCTGATTCTCTATGTGTTCCGTATCTTCAAGTTCGACAAGTACACGGCTCAGGTTTCGCTCCGCGACCCTAACAACAAGGCCAAGTACATCGGAAGCGACGAGAACTGGGAGAAGGCGGAGAACGCCATCATCGAAGCGGCCGCCGAGAAGGGCCTGAAGACCGTCGTCGAATACGGTGAGGCTGCCTTCTACGGCCCTAAGCTCGACTTTATGGTCAAGGACGCCATCGGAAGGAAGTGGCAGCTCGGCACCATCCAGGTGGACTACAACCTGCCTGAGAGGTTCCAGCTTGAATATACCGATGCGGACGGCAGCAAGAAGCGTCCTGTGATGATCCACCGCGCACCGTTCGGGTCCATCGAGCGTTTCACGGCCGTGCTGCTTGAGCACACCAGCGGACATCTGCCTCTCTGGCTCAGCCCTGACCAGGTCAAGGTGCTGCCAGTCAGCGAGAAATATTCCGAATATGCAAAAAAAGTTTGCAGTTTGCTGAATAATTGCGATATTCGCAGTTCTTTGGATGCAAGGAACGAGACTCTTGGAAAGAGGATCCGCGAGATTTCTCTGTTGAGGGTTCCGGTTCTTGTCATCGTAGGAGAGAAGGAAGTTGCCGAAGGCACCGTCTCTGTCAGAAGGGAAGGCGCCGATGTCGGCACGATGAAGACGGAAGATTTCGTTACCTGGTTCAAGGCCGAGACGGCTAAGGAACTGGAGTAGGGACCTTCCGCCAATAAAATAAAAGGAGAGATTTAAAGACTTTAGAATGCCTTACAAGCCGAAACCGCACTACGGAGGTCCCAGACCTTCCACAGGGTCCAAGCCTAATTCCGGTCCGAAGCCCGCAGGGGCTCGCGGCCAGCGTACGTTTGTCCGTCAGAAGGCGGATGACGAACTCAACATCAACGAGGAGATAACCGCTTCTCAGGTCCGTCTGGTCGGCGACAACATCGCCGAGCCGGGCATCTATCCGATTGCCAAAGCGTTGAAGATGGCGGACGAACAGGAACTTGACCTTGTCGAAATCAGCGCTAAGGCCGATCCTCCTGTGTGCAAGATCCTTGACTACCAGAAGTACCTCTATCAGCAGAGGAAGAAGGCCAAGGAGATGAAGCAGAATGCGTCCAAGGTTGTGATCAAGGAGATCCGCTTCGGGCCGAACACCGACGAGCACGACTTCCAGTTCAAGCTCAAGCACGCCCAGGAATTCCTCGAGGAAGGCTCCAAGGTGAAGGCGACGATTTTCTTCAGAGGACGTTCCATCATGTTCGCGGACCAGGGCGAGAAGCAGCTTCTGCGCTTCGCCGTCGAGCTCGAGAACTACGGAAGGGCCGAGAACATGCCGTCGCTGGAAGGCAAGAGGATGACAATGATGATCGCTCCTGTAAAGAAGAAATGATCCGCTGGAAGCGGAAACAATATTAACAGTTTAATTATTCAAAACAATGGCAAAGCTTAAGACCAACTCCGGTGCCAAAAAGCGCTTCGCGCTTACCGGATCGGGAAAAATCAAGAGGAAGCACGCTTACCACAGCCACATCCTCACAAAGAAGACCAAGAAGCGCAAGAGAAATCTGGATCACTTCGCAATCCTTGAACAGGTTGATGTGAAGAGAGTGAAAGAGCTTCTGGTCCTGTAGTTTTTTAATGTTTAACTTGGAACGCAGTAGAAAGAATCGCCGCAAGGGCGGTCACTGCCTCCGAAAAAAGATCAGATTATGCCAAGATCAGTAAATTCAGTGGCCTCCAGGGCCCGCCGCAAGAAGATTCTCAAGAGAACCCGCGGTAACTTCCTTTCCAGAAAGAATGTCTGGACTGTAGCAAAGAACACTTACGAGAAGGGTCTTACCTACGCTTATCGCGACCGTAAGAACAAGAAGCGCACTTTCCGCGCTCTCTGGATCCAGAGAATCAACGCGGCCGCTCGTCAGTACGGTCTCACCTACTCGCAGTTCATCGGCAGGCTTGCAAAGCAGAACATCGGCCTCAACCGTAAGGTTCTCGCCGACCTCGCGATGAACAATCCGCAGGCGTTCGAAGCAATCGTCAATTCTGTAAAATAGCGTCTTGAAAGTGAGCTTGAGGGAAATATACCACAACAAATGGGTAAGGATGGGCTTCTGGTCCGTTCTCTATGTGCTGTGGGTGATCTGGCTCGGAAACTATTGGTGGCTCTTCGGCCTTGCCGTCATCTTCGACCACCACATCACCCGCAAGGTGAAGTGGATGTTCTGGAAGAAGGAGTACAAGGAAGGGGAGAAGCGCAACGTCTGGCTGGACTGGCTCGATGCCATCATCTTCGCCGTGGTTGTCGTGACGTTCATCAATATTTTCTTCTTCCAGGCCTTCAAGATTCCTTCGTCGTCGATGGAAAGCACTCTCTTCACGGGAGACCATCTTTTCGTCAGCAAGCTGGCCTACGGACCGCAGGTTCCGCGCACTCCGCTCACGATTCCGTTCACTCACAACGTGATCTTCGGCAAAGAGTCGTATTCGACTCTCATCCAGAATGACTACCGCCGTCTGAAGGGTTTCAGGAGCGTCAGGAGAGGTGACTGCGTAGTGTTCAACTTCCCGAACGGAGACACGGTGCTGAGCCGTTTCCCGTCGGAGGACTACTACTCCTGGGTCAGAAAGGCAGGAAGGGACTTCACTCTCGCCAACGGCGGCCCGCTGAAAATCAGGCCGGTTGACAAGAAGGACCACTATGTCAAGAGATGCGTCGCCGTTCCGGGTGACACTCTCTCGGTCGTGGACGGACTTGTCTTCATCAACGGTGAGCGGCAGGAAGTCTATCCCGGAGTCCAGCTTTCATACGCCGTCAGGACCACCGGTCAGAAACTCAACACGAGGATCATAGAGAAACTTGGCCTTAACGTCAGGGAACTCGAGTTCGATCCGTCGATGCCGGGCTATCCGATGATGCCGCTGACCGCCTCTATGCTGGAAGAGATCAAGGGATGCCCGTCGGTTGTGGAGATTCAGCCGAACCTGGACGTGTATCCGCCGGACTATCCGGACTCGTATCTCAGCCTTTTCCCTTTCACCGATGATTCCAAGTGGACCCGCGACTACTACGGACCGCTGTGGATTCCGGCCAAGGGAGCGACGGTTGACCTCACGCAGGAGAACCTTCCCCTTTACGAAAGGATCATCTCCGTCTATGAGGGCCACAGCCTGAAGGTTGAATCCGACTGGAGGATATTCATTGACGGGAAGGAAGCGTCAAGCTACACTTTCGCGCAGGACTACTATTTCATGATGGGAGACAACAGGCACAATTCCCTGGACTCAAGGTACTGGGGTTTCGTTCCTGAGGACCACATCGTCGGAAGGCCGTCGCTGGTATGGCTTTCCACCGACGCGGGCCGCAAATTCCCGGATAACATACGGTGGCGCAGATTCTTCAAAATTGTCTGAATTTCTTGCGATTCTGAAAATTTTAAGCGAAATTTGCAGCCCCGCAAATTATTTTGAATCAATAAAAAAGTAAAATATCATGGCAAAAGTTTGTCAAATCACAGGACGGAAAAGGATGATGGGCTACAATGTGGCTCACTCCAAGCTTCGCACAAAGCGCGAGTTCGCCCTCAACCTCAAGACCAAGAAGTTCTGGTCTGAGGAGGAGCACAGGTTCATCACTCTCAAGGTTTCCTGCAAGGGAATGAGAACAATCGAAAAGAAAGGTCTTGATGCAGCCGTCAAGGAGGCTCAGGCCAAGGGATATGTCGGCCTTGTTTAAAATCTATTGAATTATGGCAAAGAAAGCAAAAGGAAACAGGGTGCAGGTCATCCTCGAATGCACTGAGCAGAAGGCCAGCGGTGTGCCGGGAATCTCAAGGTACATCACGACCAAGAACAAGAAGAACACACCGGAGCGTCTTGAGCTCAAGAAGTACAATCCTTACCTTCACAAGGTGACTGTTCATCGTGAAATCAAATAAATTGGAGAGTTAGACTATGGCAAAGAAAGCAGTCGCTACATTCGCCGCCAAGGCTGGCGCAAAGAGTATGGTGAAGTGCATCCGTATGGACAAGTCACCTAAGACCGGAGCTTACGTCTTTACCGAGCTTCTCGTCGAGGCTGAAAAGACCAAGGATTTCTTCGAGGGCAAGAAGTAGTTTCTACCCGATACCGATAGATGAAAGCGCGGACGGATTCCACCGTCTGCGCTTTTTTTCGCTTTGTCCCCGGCCGCTGCCGCACGGCTGTCGGACGGGAGTGCCGAAGTGCCTCGGCCGTGCCGACGCGAAAGGATTATTTTTTGTGCACGATACCGAATTTGTGTATATTTGTAGTTTACAAAAACAGACTGTATGGGATTGTTTGACAGAGGGGTCAAGAAGACGAAGGAAGGCTTTTTCCAGAGGCTTTCCAGGTCGATAATGGGCAAGTCGAAGGTCGATGACAGCGTGCTTGACGCCATCGAGGAGGCTCTTGTGGCCTCGGATATGGGAGTGGACACCACGCTCAAGATCGTCGACAGCCTCGAGGAACGTGTCGGAAGGGACAAGTATATGTCCTTCGACGAACTCGTGGATATGCTCAGGGACGAGATAGGCTCTCTCCTGAATGTTGACGGCGAGGAGTCTCCTAAGGAACCTTTCGCACTGGACCGGAAGCCTTTCGTGGTGATGGTCGTGGGAGTGAACGGCGTGGGCAAGACGACAACCATCGGCAAACTGGCCGCAAGGTACAAGGCGATGGGCAAGCGTGTGATGATCGGCGCCGCCGACACTTTCCGCGCCGCCGCCGTCGAGCAGCTCCAGATTTGGGCAGACAGGGCCGGCGTGGAGATCGTCAAGCAGGGGATGGGTTCGGACCCGGCTTCTGTGGCTTTCGACACGGTCAAGTCAGCGGTCGCCAAGGGTGCGGACGTGGTGCTTATCGACACAGCCGGCAGGCTGCACAACAGGATTGACCTGATGAACGAACTGACCAAGATCCGCAACGTGATGCGCAAGGTCATTCCTGACGTTCCGAACGAGGTTCTCCTCGTGCTGGACGCATCTACAGGCCAGAACGCCTACCAGCAGGCCAGGGAGTTCTCCAAGGCTACCGACATAACTTCGCTGGCGATCACCAAGCTGGACGGCACCGCCAAGGGCGGAGTCGTGATTGGAATCGTGGACCAGCTCAAGGTTCCGGTCAAGTTCATCGGCATAGGGGAGGGGATAGACGACCTGAAGGTCTTCGACAAGAAGGAGTTCGTCCGCTCGCTGTTTTCAAGGGAAGATATTGAAAAATAATAACATATGAAGCTTTCTTACAATTGGCTCAAGGATTATCTCGAGTCGGATCTTACTCCGCAGCAGATCGCTGACGCGATGACTGCGATAGGTATCGAAGTGGACTCCGTTGAGGAGCAGGAAGAGATTCCCGGCGGACTCGCAGGCGTGGTTGTGGCTGAAGTGCTCGAGTGCGAAGCCCATCCTGACTCCGACCATCTTCACATCACGAAAGTCAACGACGGCACAGGTGAACCTCTCACCGTTGTCTGCGGCGCTCCCAATGTGGCCGCCGGCCAGAAGGTCCTCTTCGCGAGAATCGGTGCGGTCCTTCCGGGCGATTTCAAAATCAAGAAGTCCAAGATCCGCGGCGTCGAATCCTTCGGAATGATCTGCGCCGAGGACGAGCTCGGAATCGGAGACGACCATTCCGGCATCAAGGTCCTCCCAGCCGACGCTCCTGTCGGAACATCAGCCAAGGAATATCTCCACCTCAAGACCGAGGCCGTCATCGAATATGAAATCACGGCGAACCGTGTCGATGCCGCTTCGCACATCGGAGTGGCCCGCGACCTCTATGCCTGGATGCAGGTGAACGGCATCCCTTGCTCGTTCAAGTACCCGTCTGTGGACGCCTGGAAGCCGGGTGAAGGCAGAGGCCTGCAGATTGAAGTGCAGGATGCCGCCGCCGCGCCGCGCTACTGCGGAATCACCGTCAAGGGAGTGAAGGTCGGTCCGTCGCCGGAATGGCTTCAGAAGAAGCTGATGTCGATCGGCCTGAGGCCTATCGACAATGTGGTCGACGTGTCGAACTTCGTCCTGTTCGAACTCGGCCAGCCGCTGCACACATTTGACGCCGACAAGGTCAAGGGCGGAAAGGTGATCGTCAGAAGGGCTGCCGAAGGCGAGAAGATAGTCACCCTCGACGAGGTCGAGAGGAAACTTTCCTCCGAGGACATAGTCATCGCCAATGCCGACGGCCCGATGTGCATCGCCGGAGTGTTCGGCGGCATCGATTCCGGAGTCAAGGCCGAGACCGTCAACGTCTTCATCGAGAGCGCCTATTTCGACCCGGGTTCAATCCGCAAGACATCCAAGAGACACACCCTCCAGACCGACGCCTCCTTCCGCTACGAGAGGGGAGCCGATCCGGGAATCAATGAATATGCCGCCAAGCGCGCCGCTCTCCTTATCCGGGAGGTCGCCGGCGGAGAAATCGTGGGCGGCATCGAGGAGTTCTATCCCGAGAAGATGGAGAAGAAGGTCATCGACCTCGACTATGACCGCATAGAGAATTTCATCGGCAAGAAGATAGGACACGACACCATCGAAAGAATCCTCAAGGCCCTCACCTACGACTTCATCGAGAAGCGTCAGGACGGTGCCAGGGTGGAAGCGCCGACCTATATGATTGACGTGACGAGGGAATGCGATGTGGTCGAGGAAATCCTCAGGATTTACGGCTACAACAACATCGACCTTCCTGCTCAGATGAGAATGTCCGTCAACGCCACTCCTTCACCGGAGCCGGAGGCCATCCGCAACGGGATCTCCAACTTTCTGGCTGCCAACGGATTCGTCGAGATAATGAACAACTCCCTCACCAAGGGCGCTTACTACAGCGGTCTGACGTCATTCCCTGAGGAGAAGTGCGTCACCATCGTCAATCCGCTCAGCTCCGACCTCAACGTGATGAGGCAGAACCTGATATTCAGCGGCCTAGAGGTTGTCGCCTACAACATCAACCGCCAGATTTCTTCGATGAGGCTCTTTGAATATGGCTCCGTCTATTCCCGCAATCCTGAAATGGACGGCAAGACGCTGGCTTCCTACGAGGAGCATCCGGCGTTCTCGATGTTCATCACCGGCACTCCGGAGAAGACCTGGAACTGCCAGCCGGGCAAGAGCAGCTTCTTCGAACTGAGAGGCTATGTGGACCTCCTGCTGAGGCGCTTCGGCACTGACCTCTACCAGATGGAGGCTTCCGCCGCCCCGGCCGACATATTCAGCGAAGGTGTCGCTTTCGCCCTTCCGGGACAGCACACGCCGCTCGCCGTGATGGGTACGGTCGCTCCGGCCATCCTCAAGAAGTTCGGAATACGCCAGCCTGTGTTCGCCGCCGAGATCAACTGGAACACCCTGTTCACGATAGTCAAGAGAGACAAGGTGGCTTTCAGGGAGATGCCGAAATTCCCTGAGGTCCGCAGAGACCTCGCGCTGCTGCTCGACGAGAGTGTCTGCTACGCTTCCCTCTACCGCAGTTCGTTCAAGGCTGCGAAGAAGCTTCTCAAGCAGGTTACGCTCTTCGATGTCTATCGCGGAGACAAGATTCCTGCCGGCAAGAAGCAGTATGCCCTCGGTTTCGTTCTCCAGGATGTCGAGAAGACCCTGACGGACGAAGATGTGGAGAGAGTGATGAAGAAGCTCCTTTCCACGTTCCAGAACGAATACGGCGCTGTTTTGAGGTAGAGCTATGCGCAGGATTCTCAGGACAGTTCTTCCTTTGGCGCTTCTGGCCGTCGCCCTGTGGGCCTGTTCCCGCGAGGCGAGGGTCATTCCGGTGCGCAAGATGGAGAAGATCTATCGTGAGATGTTCCTCGCCGACCAGTGGCTGAACGGCAATCCTCAGAAGCGTCCGATGGCGGACACGACCTGGTTCTACGCTCCGATATTCGAAAAGTACGGCTACACCGTCGAGGATTACAGGAAGAGCGTCGACAGTTATCTCAACGATCCCGAACGCTATGCGGAGATGCTCAAGCGTGTCTGCTCAAGCCTGAGCAAGGAGTCTTCTTCCCTGACGGCGAAGGTCGACAGGGAGGACCGCTTCAAGAGACAGGCGGATTCTGTGGCGCGCGCGATGAAATCGAAGGAACTGAAGGTGTTCCCGCTCTACTCGGAGTTGTTCGGAGAAGACGTCAGGACGGACACTGTCGTCTTCGCGCTTGATTCCTTGGGGGTATATTCCCCGTCTGCCGTTCTGTACGGCACCGTCATAAACGGCCCTGCCGTAGAGCCCCGGGCCGCCTCCGAATCTCAGGAAGCCGCGGCCGACACGCTGCGGAAGCTGGACTTGAAACTGCAGCCGGGAACCGCTCCCGTCAGAGCTGATGCCGGAGTGCTGGAACTCAGGGAGCTGAAATGAGAGCGCGCGTCTGGAAGGATATCCGAAATTGATTGAAATGAAAAGAATCGCAGCGAAATATGTTTTTGCCCTTGACGGCCGTGGCCCGATAGCCGACGGTTTCGTTGAGTATGATGCCGACGGCACCGTGACGGCGGTCGGAGAGTGTTCCGATCCTTCGTCCGAACCGGATTTCATCGACGGAGCGATTGTCCCCGGTTTTGTCAACACGCATTGCCACCTGGAACTGTCCTATCTCTGGAAGATGTTCCGCAAAGGCACCGGAATGGCCGGTTTCATCGACCAGATCAACGAGATGCGGGACAACAAAAGCATGGACGAGAAACTCGCCGACATCCGCCGCTGGATGGACCTGATGTGGAGCAGGGGAGTTTCCGCGATGGCCGACATCAGCAACTGCGCTGACACTTTCGCCATCAAGAAGGATTCACCGATGTACACGAGAACATTCCTCGAGGTGTTCGGCACGGAGCCGCAGGATTGCGGTCAGGTAATGGCCGACGTGATGAAGCTGAAGTCGGTCGCCGACTCGTTCGGCATAGACGCCGCCCCGACTCCCCACGCCTGCTACACGATGAGTCCTGAACTTGTGACTGCGGTTTCCGCCGAGGGGCTCAAGTCCGGATTCCTTTCGTTCCATTCCGAAGAGACTGAGGAGGAGGAAGATATGCTCAAGTACGGCAGAGGTGCCATGTGGGACAACCGCAAGGCCGCAGGGATGAGCGTTCCGCCTGTCACCGGCAAGTCTTCTCTCCTGTATTTCATCGACAGGCTTGAGAAGGCGCATCCGGCTCCGTTTGACGAACACATCCTGCTCGTGCACGAGGTCTGCATGGACCAGGAGGGCATAGATGCCGTGAAGAAAGTGATGGCTCATCCGTTCGTGGCCCTGTGCCCTCAATCGAACATATTCATACACAACGCTCTGCCGCCTGTGCCGCTGATGCGCAGCAATGGACTGAAGCTGACTGTCGGCACCGATTCGCTTTCCAGCAACGACGACCTTGACATCGTCTCCGAACTGCGCCGTCTGCAGACCGCCTTCCCTGAACTGGAACTGGAGGAGCTGCTGGTCTGGGCCTGCCGCAACGGAGCCGAGTTCCTCTCGAAGGAATCAGTCTACGGTTCGCTGGAGGCAGGAAAGAGGCCCGGCCTAGTTGTGATTGACAATCTTGACTGCGACTGCAGACTCACTGCGGAAAGCCGTTCACATAGAATAGTGTAGCTATGATGCGAGAGGAACTTGTCTTCGGCCCCATCCATTCCAGGAGGCTCGGCTCGTCGTTGGGGATCAATCTCCTTCCGACGGAAGGCAAGTTGTGCAATTTCGACTGCATCTACTGCGAATGCGGTTGGAACAGGGACGGCAGGGGAGACCGCAGGCTCCCTTCCGCTTCCGACCTTGAGGCCGCCTTGGGTTCCAGGTTGAGGGAGTGCGCCTCCGCCGGAGTTCCGATAGACTCCATCACCTTCTCCGGCGACGGGGAACCGACTTTGAATCCGGACTTCGCGCGCATCATAGACATCACGCTGGCCCTGAGGAATGAATTCTACCCGAAGGCCAAGGTTTCGGTGCTGTCCAACGCCACCAGAGTGTGCAGGGATGATGTCTTTGAGGCTTTGCGCAAGGTTGACAACCCGATAATGAAGATTGACGCTCCGACTGACGCGCTGGCGGAAATGATAAACCAGCCTCAGGGCGAGTATCACGTCAGCGACATCGTCGAAGACCTGATGAAGTTCCGTGGGGATTTCGTTCTTCAGACCATGTTCCTTACCGCTCCGGGCTTCGATTCCTCTTCGGATGAGGTCCTCGGAGGCTGGATGGAGATAGTCAGGAAACTGAAGCCGAGGGAGATAATGGTCTATACGCTTGACCGACCGGCTCCGGCCGAAGGACTAGGAAAGTTCACGGCGGAAGAAATGAAGATTATGGTGCAGCCTTTGGTCGACGAAGGCTTCAGAATTCAGATAAGAGGATAAGAAAAAGACAACAGATATGGAAACATTGCTTGAAAAGTACGGTTACGTTCCTGACAAGGATCAGATTGGCAAAAGACTGGACATGATTGCGGCGAACATTGACAACGTCTCTTCGCCGGAAGTCCTTACCGACTGCCTGTCGCTGATGGACCTGACGACCCTCCACGCCGAGGACACTCCTGCCTCGGTCTCCAAACTGGTGGACAAGGTCAATTCCTTTATGGTGAAATATCCTGAATATCCGCTCCCTGCATCCATCTGCGTTTTTCCGAACTTCGCTTCGCTCGTGCGCGGGAAACTCGTTTCAGATGAAGTGCACGTGACTGCCGTTTCGGGATGCTTTCCTTCTTCTCAGAGTTTCATCGAGGTCAAGGCGAAAGAATGTGAGATGGCCGTCGAAGCCGGTGCGGATGAGATTGACATTGTGCTGGCGCTGAACGCTTTCCTGGCCGGAGACTTCGATGCGGCCCGCGCTGAGATCCGCGCGATGCGCGCGGCGGTTGACGAGGCCGGCGCCAGGGTCGGCAGGAAGGTGGTCTTCAAGGTCATCCTTGAGACAGGTCTGCTCGTGACCCCTGAGAACATAGCCGAGGCTTCTTTCCTTGCGATGGAGGAGGGAGCTGACTTCATCAAGACTTCCACCGGGAAGGTCAGCGTCAATGCCACTCCTATGGCCGCCTACATAATGTGCGAGTGCATCAAGGCGTTCGAGGCCAGGACCGGCCGCAAGGTCGGCTTCAAGGCCGCAGGAGGCATTTCGACCGCGAAGGATGCAGTCTGCTACTATTCAATCGCCAGGGCTGTCCTCGGAAGCGAGTGGACTGACCGGAAGCTCTTCCGTTTCGGTGTGAGCCGCCTCGCCAATTCCCTTATGTCCGCAATAGAGCAGAAGACCGTAGTGTACTTCTAGCAGGCGGGCCTTCTACATTCCGGCCACGCCGGTGCGCTCCTTCTCTCCGTTGTCCTTGACGATGAATTCGTCGGAGATGGCGGCTGCCGTTGCGTTGAGATATTCCTTGAGATCCTCCCATCTGCAGTAAGGACCGCTGACGGTCTTGACTGCCGGGATTGTAGTCTCCCTGTCGTTGTAGACGAGCTTGACCAGAACGTCCCCCTTCCTGTTCCTGTAGAAGATCATCTGCAGGTTGGATCCCATAGGCATCATCCTGAAATCGAACCAGGTCCTGTGGGCCTCTGAGGCTTTCATCCTGTTCTCCATTCCGTCGATTCCAATGGTTCCCAGCAGCGGCAGAAGCCCGACGTCGTGGCCGAACCTGAGGTCGGCCGCCCTGTGGCTTCCCTGTTCCACCGCAGCGTCGGCCTTCGCCACGATGTCCTCGATGAGCGGCTTGGCGATCGAAGAGACATATTCTCCGGCCTCCTGCGAGATGCCGTAGTTGTAGTACATCCTGTCGTTCCGCGGGATCCAGAGCGCGACGAGTTCCTCAGTGGTGAAATGGCTCAATATGTCAGGATGCGCCTCGGTGTTAGGGCTGATGCCTCCGGCGACGAAGACATTGTCCATAAAGGCTGTCGGATCGTCGATGAGTTCCATCGCCTTCGCGGTGTCAGTGAATATGGCTCCGAAGAAGCGTTCGCAGGACACGAGACTGTCCCTCATCTGCCGGATCATCTTCGACGATTCCTCGCTCACGGTTTTCGTGTCAAGGTCCATACTGATGTAGTTGAGGTACTTCGGGCCGGTCAGATAGCGGAACTCGAGGTCCCCGCTCTTTCCCCTGAGCGCTTCCGTGAAGTTCGTCATGCTCACCAGGCATCTCGGCCAGTAGCTTGACACGCATTCTACCTCCCTGCGGTCCTTGCCGCGGAATACTTCCGGATAATTGGTGGCCATCCTTCCGGCTATTCCCCGATGCTCGGCGGCGCCTCTTTGCGTGAGCATTCCGAACATCCCCTGATGCTCGGCCCAGACTGTGTCCAGCTGGCGTTTCAGCAGCTTGCCTTCCTCGGTCAGCAGTCCGGCTTTCTCGGCGGCCGACAGGTTCTCAACTGCCCCGGAGAACATCCCGCTGCTTGTGTGGTAGCGGGAGCCGTGCCTTCCGTAGTGGCTGATGTAGAACGGCTTGTAGCCTTTCGGGGCTTTCGTGAGAGCGGAGGGGGCATATTCATAGAAATGATAGACTCCTCCGGCCCTTTCAGGTGACTCTTTGATGAGGTCGTTGTACGACTGGGCACCGACGGAAATTCCGAAGATGCTGACAATGAATATGATGGCGGCGGCACAGAAAGCCTTTTTCCTGAAATTGTCCATTTTTGCGATGTTTTTAGAGGTTGCAAAGATAAATATTCGCGCCCACATAGCCAAGAGAGGCCGTTTTCAAACTTATCCGTTGAACATTTCAACCTACGGATGCCTGCCGGTAACTTTGCCCCTGTCAATTAAAACTTACTGAATTATGAAATGGTTCTTCAAGATGATGCTGCCGGTGCTTGTGCTGGCATCCTGCAGCAAAGAGGGAGGCGCTCTGGTTGAGGCCGACCCTGCCAGCACGGGAGGCGAGAGGACTGAAATCGTCGACCACGAAAGCATGAGGCTTGGCCGCAAGCTCAAGAATCCGTATTCCGTAGAGAATGTGAAGGAGGCGCTGTCCGCCGTCTATCCTACGAGGTCCTTCATCGAACTTGTGCGCGTCACGGACAAGTATGTCAGATTCCTGCCGAAAAACGGCGAGGAGTACACGAAACTGACCGAACTCGGGATTGAGCTCTTCGACCATCCTCTTGACCAGGAAGTGCTCGAAGACGGAGACTGGTACCACGACCCTTCGATTCCGGAGGATGAAATCACCTGGCAGTACGCCGTGGTGAAGTATGATTTCGAATTTCCTGATGACATCAAGTACGAGGTGATCGATGAATGTTACCTCCCGAAGAACGACGATCTGGAGACCAGGGGCCTTGAGGATGTGGACTGGTCGGCAGTTGAGGCGAAATCCTTCGAACTTACCGGCAACTCCGCGATGCTTGAGCCTTCGACCAGGGCCAAGGTCAAGCCATCAGGCAAGGTGACGATCGTGGATGACAACCTTTCCGGGGGAAAGGCAGTCGGAGTCGCAGGAGTGAAGATGGTTGCCAACGTGTTCGTGAAGATAGCCACCACGTACACCGACGCGGACGGCAACTATGAATTCTCGACCAAGTTCTCGGCGAAGCCGCGCTACAGGATCTGCTTCAAGAACAAGGCAGGATTCTCCATCGGCTTCAATCTTGTCCTGGTCCCTGCATCCATCTCCACGATAGGCAAGGGTCCGGCCAGCGGAATCGATGTGACTGTCGACAAGAATTCGGACGGTACGCTGTACAGACGGTGCGTCGTGAACAACGCGGCCTATGACTACATAGCCGGCTGTCAGAAAAAGGGAGTCACCCTTCCTCCTTCCAACATCAGGTTCTGGATCCTCAACATCCTCAAACCGTCCTGCACCCTGATGATGCACCACGGAACATTCCTTGACAACAAGCTTGTCGGCAAGTATCTCGGTGTCTACTCCGCTGTCGTCAGACTTTTCGCTCCTGACATTACGATCGGTTCAAAGGGAAAGACGGGGAAATATTCTGAACTCTACTCCGACACCGTGCACGAAATGGCGCACGCGACACACTTCGCGAAGGTCGGCGTCGACTACTGGCACAAGTATGCCACCTACATCATCACATCCTTCATCAACACGGCTGAGTGCTACGGCACCGGGAACGGTGACAATGCAGGTTACTGCGAAGTCGGCGAGATGTGGGGCTACTATATGGAGAACATGCTTTACAAGGAAAGGTACGGAAAGAATCCTTGCTCAGGCTATTCCTACTGGTTCAAACCGCAGATTTTCATCGATCTGGAGGCGGGAGGCGTGCAGCGTTCCGACATCTGTTCGGCCTTGAATTCCTATGTCACTGATGCGGACAAGCTCCAGGCGGCTCTGCTAGAGACCGCTCCAACCAAGTCCAGCCTTATCAAGAAGACGTTCACCAAGTATTCCAAGTAATAGACTGGCAGTAAACGGCAGGGAAGATGTCCGCTCTGCCGGCAAACTGCCGGGCCACCCGTTGATTTTTTTGCATATTCGTAAATAAATAGTATATTTGCAGTCCAATCCAAGCGCGGGTGGCGAAATGGTAGACGCGCTAGTTTCAGGAGCTAGTGTCAATTGCGACGTGTGAGTTCGACTCTCATCTCGCGCACGAAGAAGGAGACCGGAATTCCGGTCTTCTTCTTTTTTTAGTAACTTAGCGGCATTAATCATTCGTAGCAAGGAAATGAAGATTGTGTTTCTGGACGCGGCATCGATGGGAACGACTCCGCTTGACCCTATAGCAAGGCAGGGCGAACTTACGGCCTGGTACAACTCCACCCCGGAACAAGCTCTTGAACGGGTAGGAGACTGCGAGGTGCTGATCGTGAACAAAGTGAGGGTTACGGAGGAACTTCTGGCCGCGGCGCCGAAAGTGCGGCTGGTCTGCGAGGCCGGCACCGGCATCAACAACATAGACGTCGATGCCTGTTCAAGGCGAGGAATCGCGGTCAGGAACGTCGCCGGCTATTCGACCTGTTCCGTGGCCCAGCAGACGTTCATGCACATCCTCAACCTGATGGGGAACGGCAGGTACTTCGACGACGTGGTGAAGAGCGGACATTATTCCAGGACAGGAATGCTGGCCGAGTACTCGGAACTTTTCACGGAAATCGACGGCAAGACCTTGGGCATCATCGGAATGGGAGCCATCGGCTCGAAGGTGGCGCACATCGGCGAAGCGTTCGGAATGAAGATAATGTACTATTCCACGTCAGGAACCGGCCACTGCACCGAGTATCCTTGCGTCCCGCTTGAAAGGCTTATGTCCGAGTCGGACGTCATCTCCATCAACGCGCCTTACAACGAACGCACGGCCGGACTGGTGGGGGAGAAGGAACTGCGGATGATGAAGCCTGCGGCAATCATCGTCAACGCCGGCCGGGGCGGAATCATCGATGACGCTGCCTTGGCGAAGGTTCTGGACGAGGGCGTGATCGGCGGAGCGGGCCTGGACGTCTATTCGAAGGAACCGCTGCCGGCCGACCATCCTCTCCTGAAGGTCAAGAGACAGAACAGGTTAAGCCTGACTCCGCACATCGCTTGGGCGAGCAAGGAGGCGGGAGCCAGGCTCATAGACGCTATAGCCGCCAACATCGCCGAAGAATCGGCCGGGTGGCGGCTCTGATTTTCTGTTTTATTTTATGTGCGCTATCGAGTGCACCGGAGCGATCTTTTCCAGTCTGGTGCGCCCGTAGAGTCCGTCAAGTTCGGCGATGAATATGAACTCGGCGACTTCCACGCCGTATTCCTTGCCGTCAACGTTGATTTTTGTGGCCGAAAGGGCTTTCGCTATCCCTTTGGCCGTGCCTCCTGTGGCCAGCACGTCGTCGATGATGGAAATCCTGAACACTCCGTTTTCAGCCTTGCCGGCCGCAATGTCGGATTTGCGGAAGTAAAGATTGTCGAGACCGTATTCCTTGGTTATCTCTATGCTCTGGAGGTCGTCTCCCGCAAACGGCAGCTTGCCTTTCTTGCGGAACGGGATGACGTTCGTGACGTTGCTGTCTGTGAGCAGCAGCGGTGAGCAGAACAGGAAGGCTCTGGCTTCGGGAGCCGCGACGGAAGGTGCGGTGACGAGTTTGCCGACCTCTCCGATAAGTTCCGTGAATATCTTCCTGTCCTGGAGGTAAGGCATGATGTCGACGAATTTGATTCCCACTTTCGGGAAGTCTTGATAGAATTTCAGGGTATCTTCAAACATGGCTGTTGAAAACTTTGTGGATTACTTTATGGATTATTTTTCGCAAAGTTATGCACTTTCCGGAATAATAGAGTTAAATTTGAACTTTAATTTGAACCATTTCGGATCGGTGCCCGATTGAAGTTCGAATTGCCGGGATACATCTCAAATCCTTTAATATTTATGTCAAAAAAAGTTATCATTGCCGTTGCAGCCGCAGCGCTGGCCTTCTCCTTTGGTGCCAAGGCCCAGACGAATTTCCAGACCTTCTACGATTTCGGTAAGGACCGCAAGCACGTGACCACAACCCTCGAGGGCTATTACGGGGACAAATGGGGAGACACTTTCTTCTTCATCGATTACGACTACAACGCCAAGGATTCTGACAACAAGAAGTTTGTCGGAGTGAGCGGCAGCTACTTCGAGATTGCCCGCGGACTCAATTTCTGGAAGAATTCAGCGTTGAAGGACCTCAGCGCGCACGTCGAGTACAACGGCGGCGTCGGTTTCGGCAACTGTAACTTCCTTTTCGGCGTCAACTATTTCATCCACAACGCCGACTTCTCGAACACCTTTACGTTTGAACTTATGTACAAGACATTCAACAACGGAGCCAGCAGCGATGTCCCTCTCCAGTTTACCGTCGTCTGGGGAATGAAGAATCTCTTCGGGCTCGATGGCCTTACCTTCAGCGGTTTCGCCGACCTCTGGGGCGAGAACACTCCTTACTGGTACGGTGACGAGAACCCTCTCGAAGCCAAGGAAGGCAAGTTCATCTTCCTCACGGAGCCTCAGCTCTGGTACAACATCGGCAAGACTTTCGGAGTCGACAATCTCCACATCGGTACTGAAATCGAACTCAGCTACAACTTCGCCGGCTGCCATGGCTTCTACTGCCGTCCTTGCCTCGGCACGAAGTGGGTATTCTAGAGTCACAACCATAAAATCATAAGAAAATGGAAGCAACAAAGACTCAGACCCCTGCCGGAAAGAAAAGCTTGCTCTCAACGCTCTTCGGTTTCGATCCTCAGAAGCACAGCGTCCGCACGGAAATCGTGGCGGGCGTGACTACCTTCCTTACGATGGCATACATTCTTGCCGTCAACCCGAGCATATTCGGCAATCTGCCCGATATGCCGAACTCTCCTGTGTTCACGGCTACGGCTCTTGCGGCCATCGTGGGCACCCTCGCGATGTCCCTCTACGCCAAGAAACCGTTCGGTCTGGCTCCGGGAATGGGTCTGAACGCCTTCTTCGTGTTCACCGTCTGCCTCGGAATGGGCTACAGCTGGCAGTTTGCGCTTACGGCCATCCTCATCGAAGGCATAATATTCATAATACTCTCCGCCACCAAGGTCCGCGAGATGATAGTTGACGCGATTCCCGCCACTATGAAGAACGCGATCGGCGCCGGCATCGGTCTGTACATCGCCTTCATCGGTCTGCAGAACGCCGGCATCATCGCTGACAACGGCTCCACTCTCGTCGCTCTCGGCGACCTCAAGAGTTCCACCAGCGTTCTCTTCATCATCGGCCTTCTGCTGACTTCAATCCTGGTGGTTCTCAAGGTCAAGGGAGGCATCCTCATCGGCATGCTCGCCACCGCCGTCATCGGCATTCCTTTCGGCATCACCAAGTTCACGGGTGTTGTAGCCCTGCCGTCTTCCATCGAGCCTATCTTCTGCAAGTTCGAATGGAGCCAGGTCCTTTCCTGGGATATGCTCATAGTGGTGTTCACCTTCCTCTTCATCGATATGTTCGACACCATCGGCACGGTCGTGGGAGTTTCCGTAAAGTCCGGAATGGTTGACAAGGACGGTCACGTGGACGGCATCAGCAAGATTCTTATGGCTGATGCTGTGGCCACCGCCGCCGGCGCCTGCTTCGGTACTTCCACCACCACCACCTACATCGAGAGCGCCTCGGGTGTTGCAGAAGGAGGCCGTACGGGTCTCACGTCCTTCGTGATCGCCGCCTGCTTCGCCATAGCCCTCCTCTTCTCCCCGATCTTCCTCGCCATTCCGAGCGCGGCCACGGGAGCGGTGCTGGTGATTGTTGGCGTGATGATGATGAGCCCGATCCGCAACATCGACTGGAACGACTATTCCGAGGCCATTCCTGCATTCATCACCGCCGTTATGATGCCTCTTTCCTACAGCATCGCCCACGGTATCCTTCTCGGTATGATCTCCTACGTCGTCATCAACGCCTGCAGCGGCAAGTTCAAGAAAATCAGCATCGCGATGTGGGTGCTTGCCGTGCTCTTCCTGCTTCGCTATATTCTGATGTAGGCTTGGTCAGAAAGTTTCTGCCGGCGGATATTAACAATTAAGTTTCCTGATTGTTGATAACTTTGGCGATTTATTTGCCTTGCAGGCGGAATTATCTGCTAACTTTGTGAAAGTCGGTCCGGGTTGTCTGAACGTCCGGGCCGGCTTCAATGACCGACAACTACTCGATCTTATTAGATAACAAATTAGATAACAATATAGTACGGAAATATGGATGTGATGGTACGTAAGACCAACGGGTCGTACGAGGAGTACGACAAGGTCAAGCTGATGAATGGTATTCGAGAGGCTTACAAGACGGCCGGCGAGGAGTGCCCGGAGGCCGTTGTGGTCTCGATTGCCGAGAATTTGTACATTTACGACAAGATTACCAGCCGTGAGATCAGGCGTCAGGTTGAGGAAAGCCTGATGTCGATCAACAAGAAGGTGGCCATCGCCTACATCGAGAAGTTCGACGCGGGACTCGACCTCCGCAAGAAGAGGGACTTCATTCGCGACTACATCGCCGCATCCAACGCCGCCACCGGCTCGAAGTTCGACGCCAACGCCAACGTGACCCGCAAGAACATCGTGACGCTCGGCCAGGAACTCTACAAGGAGAACAACATCAAGCAGAACCGCTACATAATGAAGGACAAGATCAAGGCCCTGTACGGACGCAATCTCGCGAGCCAGTACATCAAGGACCTTGAGAGCCACGTCCTCTACAAGCACGACGAGAGCGGCACCCCGGGCTATCCGTACTGCGTCGCCATCACGATGTATCCGTTCCTGGTGGACGGTCTGATCAAGCTCGGCGGAGTCTCCGTGGCTCCTACCGACCTCAAGTCTTTCTGCGGCGAGTTCATCAATCTGGTATATTCGATCTCCTCCCAGTTCATGGGAGCCGTGGCGACCCCGGAATTCCTGATGTACCTTGACTACTTCATCCGCAAGGACTACGGCGACGACTACCTCGAACATCTTGAGGATGTCGTGGAGATGAACGCCAAGAAGCGCACGCTCGTGAAGGTCATCGACAACTACTTCCAGCAGGTCGTCCATTCCATGAATATGCCTGCGGGCAACCGCGGCTACCAGACGGTCTTCTGGAACATCAGCTATTTCGACGAGAGCTATTTCAAGGGCGTGTTCGGCGATTTCCGCTTCCCTGACGGAAGCGCGCCGAAGTGGGAGACCCTTTCCTGGCTTCAGAAGCATTTCATGAACTGGTTCAACGAGGAGAGGAACCATTACATCCTGACCTTCCCGGTCGAGACTATGGCGCTCCTCACAGACGGCAAGGACGATTTCATCGACACAGAATATGCCGACTTCACGGCGGAGATGTGGGCGAAGGGACACAGCTTCTTCTGCTATCTGTCCGACAGCCCGGACAGCCTTGCCAGCTGCTGCCGTCTGCGCAATTCCATCACGGAACTCGACAAGATCGACGAGTCGCACAACCACACCACGCACCAGTACTCGATGGGAACCGCTTCGGTTTCGACAGGCTCCAAGTCCGTGATGACGATCAACCTCAACCGGCTCATCCAGCTTGCGACCCGCCGCTGGTTCCTGGAGAAGAAGGGCCAGACACTGGAAGGCGGAAAGGCCCTTACCAGAGCCGACTATGACAAGAATCAGCTCTATTCCTACATCAAGGCCGCCATCACCGAGCAGACCGAAAGGGTGCACAAGTACCAGAAGGCCTTCAACGAAATCATCAAGGACTTCCTGGCCGCCCATATGCTCGATGTCTACCAGGCAGGATTCATCGATATGAGAAGGCAGTACCTGACCATCGGCGTGAACGGACTGACCGACGCAGCCGAGTTCCTCGGCTTGACCATCAGCCCCAATCCGGAGTACAACGAGTTTGTGGACACGATTCTCGAGACGATCAACCGCTGCAACAAGAAGGACAAGACCTCGGAGACTATGTTCAACACCGAGTTCGTCCCGGGCGAGAATCTTTCGGGCAAGAACTACAAGTGGGACCAGAAGGACGGATTCTTCGTTTCTCCGAACCACAATATGTACAGTTCGTACTTCTACAATCCGGAGGACGAGTCGCTCTCGATGATTGACAAGTTCAAGCTGCACGGCAGCGAGTACGTCAAGCATCTTGACGGAGGCTCCGCCCTGCATATGAACATCGCCGAGCATCTTTCCAAGGACCAGTACAGGCAGCTGCTCAAGACTGCGGCCCACTACGGTACGAACTACTTCACGTTCAACTGCCGCAACACTGTCTGCAACGACTGCGGGTACATCAGCAAGGACACGCTTGAGGTCTGCCCTAAGTGCGGAAGCCACAATCTTGACTATCTCACCCGCGTGATAGGCTATCTGAAGAGAGTGTCTTCTTTCAGCGAGATGCGCCAGGTCGAGGCGCGCCATCGCTTCTACATCCACGACGGAGCGAAGCGCCCTGTGGCCCAGCCGGCGGAGGAGAGCCAGAAAATATGATCAAATATGTCCCTGAGATGACCTCAGTGGTCGTCGAGGAGATTCCCGACAGACTTGCCTTGGCGGTTGAAATCAGCAACTGCCGAGGCAATTGCGTCGGATGCCACTCCCCGTTTCTGCAGACGGACATCGGAGAGGAACTGACTGAGGAGACAATCGACGGCCTTGTGGCCGACAATTTCGGGATCGACTGCTTCCTGTTCCTGGGCGAGGGCCGGGATCCGGAGTCGCTGCTGCGTCTTGCCGGACACGTCCGTTCGTCCGGTCTGAAGGCCGCGCTGTACTCGGGCAGGACCACGGTAGAGGACGAGATATTCCTCGGCTTCGACTATGTCAAGGTCGGGCCTTACGTGGAAAAGATGGGACCGCTGAACGTCAGGACGACCAACCAGCGGCTGTACCGCGTGACTCATCCGGCATCGGGCGGCTACGTCCTTGAAGACCTCACCCCGCGCTTCTGGCACCGGGGAATAGACGGGAACGTTGTCTGAGATATTCATAAAACCAATATAAGCGGATGATGGTCCGCAAGCAGATTATGGACAGAAGAGAGTTTTTAACCGCATCGGCCGCATCGCTGGCATCTCTGGCGCTGTTCGGCATTCCTGAGCCGGCCTCGGCGAAGTCAAAGGCGGCCGGCCCGCGGAAATATTCAATGGTCATCCTCGGTGACACGCACTTCGACACAGAACCGGCCAGCGTCTATCACGCCCTCTACTCCGAGCCTAAGGAATGGCGCTACAAGGCGCACCTTGAAGAATTCGCACGCAACGGCGAGATGTGGCGGGACAGGTGTCCGAGGCTGCTGAAAAGATGCGCGTCCCTCATCGACGACAGCACAGTGATGGCGCTGCAGGTGGGCGACCTGATCCAGGGCGACTGCGACAACGTCGACATCCACCGCAGGATGCTCAGCGACGCCATCGCCGCCATCAAGAAGGAGATCGGTCCGCTGCCGTTCGTGACCGTCGCAGGCAACCACGACATCCGCGGCGTGGACGCGGAGAAGACCTATCACGAATATATGCCGATGCGGATGTCGCAGGAACTCGGCAAGTCGGTCACCGACACGACTTTCTACTTCATGGTGGGCAAGGATGCCTTCCTGGTCATCGATTTCAACACTCCTGACGATGAATTGATTGACAGGATGCTGAAGGAAACCGAAGGAGCCAGGCACACATTCCTTCTGACCCACGGGCCTGTCTTCCCGATCGACACCAAGAGTGCGAGATGGTTCTTCCACGGAGGAAAGAGCAAGAAGAATGTCGAGGCGAGGCTGCATTTCAGGGCAGAGTTCGCCAAGCGTGAGGTCATTGTCCTTTGCGGGCATTCGCACAGCACAGGGCTTACCGAGTGGAAGGGCGACGGCGGCGTCATAACGCAGATGGAGATGAGCAGCGTGTGGTCTAAGCCGGAGAGGGGTACCTACGAGGT
>CAVCDF010000007.1:0-4455 GCA_963600795.1 Anaerotignum sp.
TCACATACATCGACTGCTCCTTGCGGTCGAGTCCGCGAGAAGAGAGCCAGGAGGAAAAGAGCACTGAATCCTTAGGCACACAATCAAGTATTTCTTTAATTTTTGTCGCCATAGCGGTAAGATTTACCGCAAATATAAACAAAAATAATGAATTAAAGATATCGGCATTGCCTGTTTGCGATTGTTTATATACCTTTGCGGCAGTCTGTGGTTTCTGAATGGAAGGTGCGCAGTGTTGCGCGCTGGCTGAAACCCGAATTTGCGTCTAAAATCCGCAATCTCCATGGCTCTCAAGCCGTTACGCCGTCTGCATCGGAAAATAGCCCCTCATCGGCATCTGAATACAATCATCGGAATTTAACTGATTTTCAGCGGATTGAGTTTCTGCTAAGTTCAACCTTTTTGTTAAATTTCGATGCATTTTAACCGATTTTTGTCTAATTTTGTACCGCATTTGTACCGCGTGCGGTACAAAGATTTGTTGCTTATCGACCTCTAAGCCAAGGAAGTCCACGGCTTGAACAACGTTGAACAACCTTGAACAAAGATGAACAACAAAACACGGCCAGAATCGGTGATGCTGCTTAAGTGGCTCAACTATGTACTCGCAGAACATCTACCGCAAAATTTGTGAGCAATGCGGATGCGAATTCACCTCGCAGAAATCTACGACTCACTACTGCTCCTCCCGCTGCGCCAACCTCGCAAGGAGGAAACACCGCAACCGGGACGAAAGACTCAGAGGCACCGCCATTGAAGTCAGAGAGCGCGAGAGGCTCGCCCTCCTCGACAAAGACTTCCTGACCATCAGCGATGCCGCCCGGCTGCTCCAGATGTCGAGAAACACCCTTTACAAGATTATAAAGGAACACGGCATCCAGCTGCAGCGCTTCACCGTCAGGACCGTAAGAATAGCACGAGAAGACCTCGACCGGATTGCCGCCGAAGGCAGACAGGAATGCGTCAGCACTACCCTGCCCCAGCAGGATGACAATCTCGGTCGATGGATGACAAGAGAACAAGTGATGGAAAAGTACGGCGTCACATACAGCTGGTTCTACTCCGTGCTCAAGAAACGAGGAGTCAAGACCCATATGATCGGCACTCTCGGCTTCTACGACCGCGACACGATGCACCGGCTCTTCGCCAATCAGGAAAATACATAATCGACTCCGCTCCCAAATTGCAGTGCACCCCTTGCCCTTTTCGCCCAAAACCTCGGAAAAATGCAACACCTCATCGGAAATGTATAACATCCATCCCATCAATCCGGAATAACTTTGCATCAGAAATGAAACACAAAAATAATCATACCATGAAGCAGAAAGTTATCCTAATCACCGGTGCCAGCAGCGGCATCGGCTACCAGACGGCGGAAGACCTCGCCAAGGCCGGCCATAAGGTCTATGCGGCCGCAAGACGCACGGAAAAGATGCGACCTCTGACAGGTTTCGGTGTCACCCCGATGCACCTTGATGTCACGGACGAAGAAGAATGCCTAGAGGTCATCGAATCCGTTGTCAAAAAGGAAGGACGGATAGACGTCCTCATCAATAACGCAGGATTCGGACTCTACGGAGCGGTAGAGGACGTGCCGATGGAGGATGCGAGAAGAGTCTTTGACGTGAACATCCTCGGAATGGCCACGATGATAAAATATACCGTCCCCTATATGCGCCAATGCCACAGCGGACTAATCATCAACATCTCCTCCATAGGAGGCCGCGTCCCGACATATCTCGGAGCATATTATCACGGAACCAAGTTCGCAGTCGAAGGCTTCAGTGCGGCCCTGAGGATAGAGCTTGAACGTCAGGGAATAAAAGTTGTAGTGTTCGAGCCCGGCGGAATCAAGACCGAGTTCGGTGCCATCGCCTCCGCCAGACTTGAGGAAATCTCCAGAGGCGGAGCCAACGAATCCGAGGCGATGATAACGGCCAAAGGCATACGCAACCAGTACAGCGGGAATATGCTCTCGAAGCCGACGGTGATTTCTAAGGCAATGGTCAGAATAGTGAACAGCCGCTGCCCGAGAAACCGCTACCTCGTCGGTTTTATGGCAAAACCAATCGTCGCGATGCACGCCCTGATGCCGACAAAACTGTACAACAAGATGATGCTCCGCGCAAACAACTGGTAATGAACGACAACAAGACCATACATCTTCACACCGTCTCCGAACTGGGCCACCTGCTCGGAGACGAGGTGCTTCACCCGCTCGTGCACGTCATAGACTTCGCGAAGCTCGGAGCCTACGACATCCCGAAAGTCAGAATCCAATGCGACTTCTACACCGTGATGTTCAAGCGAAACTGCCCCGACACACTGAAATGGGGTCGCCAACCCTACGACTTCCAGAAAGGAAGCCTCGTCTGCATATCCTCGAAGCAGATAATTGACTTCGAGCCCTCACCGGACGGAGCAGCCGGCAACTCCGAAGGATGGGCGCTATTCTTCCATCCTGACTTCATCCGCGGCACCTCGCTCGCGTCAAGGATGAAGGAATACACCTTCTTCTCCTACAATGAGACCGAAGCCCTGCACCTCTCGGAAAAGGAGCGAACCAAACTCGGTGACATAATCGGAGAGATAGAGACCGAACTGCAAGAGAATATGGACGAATACAGCCAGACTCTGATCCTCACGAACATCGAGCTCCTTCTGAACTACTGTATGCGCTACTACGGCCGCCAGTTCATAACCCGCAAGCCGTTCAACCGCACAGTGGTATCCAAGGCGGAATCCATCATCCGTGAATATCTTGACGGAGACAACGGGAAAGAACGAGGTTTCCTGTCCGCCTCAGCCCTCGCACAGCGCCTCAATCTTTCCCCGGACTACCTCAGCGACCTCCTCCGCAAGGAAATCGGAATGAACGCCAAAGACTTCATCCATCACCACCTGATAGAGGAAGCCAAGCACCTCCTCCTCACCACCGACCAAACCGTCAGCGAGATCTGCGATTCCCTCGGCTTCGAATATCCCCAGTACTTCACCCGCCTATTCAAATCCAAGACCGGCCAGACACCGCAGGAATATCGTCACTCGAATTGATATCAAAGTAGAAGTTTGTAGTTCATCAGAGGATGAGTAGGATCAATCGCGATGTCGCAGAAGATCTGGAAGTGGATGTTCCCGTTCAACTGCTCAAGCAGTTTTGGAAAGCTCAGCTGGGTGTACATCTTCAGGAACATCAGGGCGACCTTCCCCTCCGGCGTGAAGTAGGATTTACGCCCAAGTTTCGGCCTCAGGCTCTTGCTTACCAAGCCGAGGCTCTCTGCCATCTTGCGCAGAGGAAGGAGTTTCTTTATCCGACCGAGGTCAGAATTCTCGAAGGTTGTACGGTAGAGTTCATAAAAATCGAACTCGGTGAACGGAATGTTGGGCGCTTTTTCAGCAAAATTTTGTACTTTTGACATCGCAAGTAATTTTGCGATTCCTCCAAATTATGCTTTTTCGGGGCGTTTGGAGGAATTCTTTTATCTTCATCAAAGATACAAAATTTCTATCACATTATCAATCAATCCGTTAAGAAATTTCACCTATTTTCGGACAGTCCCTACTTATCCCAAGTTGAACGGAACTCGCAGTCACGAAGTAAAACCAGGGACGACGATTGAGGAGATTGTCGCGTTGTACTATTATGATTTCGATCTGCGGGCAATACTCAACAGATATCTTTTAAGAATTGAAGTATCCGTGAGGACTTCAATCATTTATCAGCTGTCGGTCAAATATGTGACCGACCAGTACTGGTTCGTGAATCCTGTGGTCGTGTCAAAGAAGTTCAAGGATTCTTTCGACAAGGAGGTTTACTCCCATCTCAGGAACAAGCCAACGATAAAGAGGCACCATAGCAAGTACAAAGGCAAGTACGCACCTGCCTGGAAGACTATGGAGTTTATGACGATGGGCAACCTTGAGACTCTTTATGATAATCTGATATTGGACAAGGACAAGAAACTCGTCTCAAACACCTACGGAGAGCCGGCGACATCGGCGTTCATTTCCGTTAACAGGGCTAATGACATGCGGGATGAGCTGCACACAGCAACCGAAAAACTGTATGAAAAAGTCCCATCTATCCGGCCTATGATTGAAGTATGCACAGGCATCATTCTGCCTGAGAAATAACGCATTGCAGTTCAAAATAATTCGATTCGTTTATTTGTGAATCAAAAAAAGTCTATATTGTGCGGCACAAAAGTGTATATGGAACGCCCAGTTGCGACCACCTTCACTCTAAAAAAGATTTAGCTCCCGAGTATACCCGGGAGCTTTTCTTTTTATGTCTATCCGGCAATCCAAAGTATCAAGAAGCAGCAGAAACCATTTTTATTTCAGCGCGTTATCTATTATGTATCTTCGCTCTCAGAATTACTTTTACAGGTATTTGAGAGATGAAAGCACTGCCATCAATTGCATTCAATGACTTCTCGGGTTCGGCCGGAGATG
>CAVCDF010000008.1:0-5281 GCA_963600795.1 Anaerotignum sp.
GCTTGGGCTTAACTAAGAAAGGAACGGTACCTGTTTAAATACCGGTAGTATTGTAATTGTTAGTGTAGTGGTAGTGGTAGTGGTGGTCGTTGTCATAGGCAGATGGAGTGCGAGTCAGAGAGCGCGAATGTTTCTCCTATACGTATTGGCGATATTGACATTATTGGCAATATTGGCAACATTGGCAATATCGAAGACATCGAGAATTATTGCAAGCGCGAACGTTGTGTTACTCTATATGGGCGTAGTGCTTCAATTCTACCTGTCAGAAAAAAGGCTATCATCCATAAAGTCCTTTGATATGATGGCTTGCAGCGATGCTTCTCTGGAGGACCTGGATTTGCCTGCTATTAAGAACTTGTATTTGCCCAAAGCCATTGCTGAAGATATCCTTGCAGATGATGACAGGAGTCTCAAAGAACAGCTGGCATCCTTACGCTTGTATGATAGAGAAAAAGATTGTCCGACAAATGCGGCAGTCCTGCTATTTGGAAAGAATACCAAATACTTTTTCCCTGGCGCATATATTCAGTATGTCCTTTTCGATGGCCTCGACAATGCAGCGGATATTCTGAATCAAAATGAATTTAGAGGAAGTTAGTGTCAATGCTGCCTAAACTTGATGCCTTTGTAGAAACAGCGGTAGTTCAGAAACGGCCTTCTCCGGTTTCATCGCTTCAGGAAGTGATTCAGGTTAATTATCCTCAGTGGGCAATACGTGAACTTCTTATGAATGCTGTGATGCACAGGGATTATCAGGGCAATACCCCGACTAAATTTTATCAGTACGCCAATCGTCTGGAGATTGTCAATCCAGGAGGTTTATACGGGAATGCACGTCCTGAAAACTTCCCGGATGTCAATGATTACCGCAATCCGGTCATTGCGGAAGCCTTGAAAATATTGGGATATGTCAACAAATTCAATAGAGGCATTGCACGTGTACAAAAGGAATTAGCAGAAAATGGTAATGGAAAGGCTAACTTTACAGTAGATAAAATTACCGTTTTTGCCGTTAATGTTACTAATGCTAAGTCCAATGTCGTTAGTTGGGGACCAGAAACAATATCTGATATCAGAGGTTTGACGATGTCTGATAAGTCGCTGAATGTGCTGCTATTATGTAAAGATGAGGCTCATACGAAAAAAGAGATGCTCTTAGGCATTGGGGTTACTAACCAAACTGTTAACGTTAGGAACATCATTAACCCTTTGATATCTTCCGGATGCTTGGCTCCTGTCAAGGAGGATTATGCGAAGTTCCGGAATATCAGGTATATAGTGACTGACAGGGGCAGGAAATATCTTGATTATCGTTTAACATATACAAACACTTCTTCAAACGAGTCATAGACTTCGTTATTGCATGACCACCCTGACGGTCATCTTGTTGTTGTTCGAGCCGACGCTGATCTTTGAGGCGAAGGATGGGCGGTTCGGCAAGTACGGGAGCGAGCGGGCGTAGATGACTGCAATAGCATAATGCAGGAGATTGAAACTCTGAATAGCAAGCTTAAGAATAAATTGGACGCGTTTGCGGAATGATATTCATACACAATAATGGGTAATCTGACTCTTGCTGTAACAACTATCGGGGACTTGCTGCTCGGGGGCAGGATCTCCAGGGGGAAGGATGGGAAGCCTTTGGAAAAGGTCACGCTCACAATTCCTCCTTATCAGCGTCCCTACAAATGGACAGCCAGGAATGCTGTCCAGCTGCTGGATGACGTCATCGAAGCGAGGAATGACAACAAGGAAGTCTACCGCGTCGGGACTCTTATTCTGCATAAGGACAAAGACGGGAAATACAACATTGTGGATGGACAGCAGCGTACCATCACGTTCTCGCTGCTTCTCTATGCGTTGTACGAGCAGGAGGAGTGTCGGCCGGACATTGATTTCCTGAACCAGGAAGTGTTCGACAATCCGTTCAGCCGCTGGAATATTCCGAACAACCTCAATGCTTTCAGGCGCAGGCTGCACAAGACCGGAGATGAGGAAAGTGACGGCAATTCCCGGGATATGAGGCGTTTGCGGGATTACATCGAAAAGCAGTGTGAATTGATAGTGGTCATCACAGACGATGTTTCGGAGGCTTTCCAGTTCTTCGACTCGCAGAATGCCAGAGGCAAGGCTCTCTACCCTCACGATCTGCTGAAGGCGTACCATCTTCGGGAGATGACGGGGATCGGCGACGATGAGACATCAAGGATAGTGATGGACTGGGAGAAGGTTCCTCAGGCGGAATTGGCCTCTTTCTTCGGTGACTATCTCCATCGTGTCAAGGAATGGATAAAAGGCGACTGGGCCTATCCGCTGGACGAGCACAACATCTACAAATTCAAAGGGATAAGCAGGGCGGAACGTACTCCATTCGCCCAATTCTACAAAGGGGCATTTTCTTACGCCGAGATGATAAACGCCTCGTCGATGCCTTTTGTCTCCGGCACCCGCGAAGTCAATGCGTTCCAGCTGGATACTCCCATAATCGCGGGCAAGCCGTTCTTCGGCTACACGAAGCATTACTATTCCATCCTGAAGGACATTCAGAACAATCACCGGTATGAGGGATTCTACGTGAATGAGAACTTCATTGTCAAGACGCTCGACAAACACTTCAGCAAAGGAACAGGCAATAAGATAACGCGGCTGCTGTTCGACACGGCCCTTCTGCTGTATGTGGACCGCTTCTGCCCGGCTACAAACCCGATGAAGGAGGATACGGCTCTGTTCGAGCAGTTTTTGACTTATGTTTTTATCTGGGCTTATTCTCTACGTGCGCAGTACACCCACCTGGGATGGAAATCGGCTCAGAATTATGTGCTTGGGAAAAGTGACAGAATCAATTCTCTGAACATCTACAAGCTCATCTCTGATTCCAGCACTCCCCTTTCCTTGCTGAGCGCCCTGGCGGACAAGTTGAGTCCGTTGCCTCAAGGCAAAGCAGTCTCGGCGGATAAAAAGACGATTGACGAGAAGTGCGAGACAGATGGCGTGTACTCTAATTATCTTCACTTTTTCAAAGAGTTGACTTATTACAAAGCATAGAACTATGGAAAGGTCTCTGCCGCTTGAAGAGCGTTCATTGAATCAGATTTATTTCGACGGCCAGGAATCTGTAACCTACAAGATTCCTGTCTATCAGCGTAATTACGCCTGGGGAGAGGATGAAATCACGGCGCTTGTCAAAGATGTCCATGACTCCTTTAGGCGGAATTCTGATTCGCCGTACTACATCGGCACATTGGTCACGTATAAACGCGGTGACAATGAATATGAGGTGATCGACGGTCAGCAGAGGCTGACGACTGTCTATCTCATACTCAAGGCACTTGGAAAGGCAGTCAATGAAAAGAAGCTTGAATACAGCGCCCGTCCCTTCTCCACAGTCACACTCAAAAATCTCGGCCGGAACGATGCCGATATGGATTCAAGCCTTTGCGAAGGGTACGGATTCTCAAAGAAGGCACTGGGGAATATCGTGGAGGAGGCAGAATCGCAGAAATTCACGGAGTACTTCCTTCACAAGGTCAGAGTCATTCATTACAAGGTTCCTGAAGATGTGGACCTTAACCATTACTTCGAGGTGATGAACTCCCGCGGAGAGCAACTGGAAAAGCCCGAAATCCTTAAGGCGAAGCTTATTGAATATCTTGACAAAGAGGATAATCCATCGCGCAAGGCTGATGTGTCGACTTTTAGCCGCGTGTGGGAGGCGTGCAGCGAGATGAATGTCTACATTCAGCAGCTTCTTGAAGATGACAAGTCGGGTGCCATATTCGGAAAAGATGGCGGGCGGCTGTGTGTCGACAGTTTCAGCGAGCTTCTTCCACAGGATGAGGATGAGACTGGGAAAACGCAGAAAGAGGCTGGCCCGAAAGATAAGATATCTCTTCGCGGCCTGATGGAGAATCTCTCTACACAAGCGGATTACTCGGAGAAGAATAAGAATGACAATTTCCTGCCGATCATAGACTTTCCCAATCTCCTCCTGATCGTCCTCAAAATAATGCAGAAAGACAAGACCGGCTTCGACCCCGGGAAGTTTTCGCTGGACGACAAGGAATTGCTCCAAGAGTTCTCGAAAACTGCGGCTGCGGAGACGGCCAATGATGAGTTCGCGCGTCAGTATTTATATAACCTTCTGAAAGCTAGGTATTTCCTGGACAACTATGTCGTTCATCATTCTCTTATTGAGAGAGAAAAGGCCGGGGATAATCCGTGGAAGCTGCAGCGCTTTCACTATGAGGGCACGAAGTCGTATCCCAAAAATCTGGCCGACGGGAAAGTGCAGGAAGAACTGACACATATCCTGTCAATGTTTGAAGTCACCTTTACTGCAAAACAGCGCAAGAACTACCTCTTCTATGTCCTGGCATACCTTTTTGAACATTCTGAAGCATCCCCTGAGGATTACCTTCATTTTCTTCGGAAACTTGCCGACAAGTATTTCTTCGATATCTATCTGAATCCTGAGTGTCTGAACAACAGGTATCTTCCGGTCCCGAATGCCTTCGACAAGGTTGTTCTTTCCGGCGGCAAATTGAATCTGGACCTTGATGAAACTGACTACACCGGGCGATTCGACCGGATTTACAAGAGCGGGAGTCCGGAGATTTCTCTGTTCGTTTTCAACTATACTGACTACAGGATTTGGAAGGAGTATGCCGACAGGTTGCGCGGACAGAGAAGCAAGAAAGATTCCCCTGAGAGAATTAAATTCTTTGAAGTGATGGGGTGCAGCGATTTCAGCCTGGACCCGTTCGATGATTTCTATTTCTCCCGCACAAGAAAGTCTTTGGAGCATTATTATCCGCAAGCCAATGCCGGCGAGGGGAAGCCTTTAAGTGATGCGGAAGTCAATTGTTTCGGTAATTTCGCGATGATCGGCTCGGGAGTGAACAGTTCCGGAAGCAATCACAGTCCGCTGACAAAGTTCATTAAATACACGGATGTCAAGGCCGATCCGGTGAGTGTTGCTTCTCTGAAGTTCAGGATCATGATGCAGTGCTGCAAGGATAACGAGATTAAAATGTATAATAAAGAGTTGCCGGACCGAAGTGATGGTCAGGAGTGGAATGCGGAAGATATCCGGAAGCATCAGCAGAAGATGCTGGACATCATCCTCCACCCCAGCAGGTAAGTATAAGTCATCCCCGTTTAACTTCTGTGCCGATCCCTCGGCCGCCATTCCGTCCTGTTCAGCATTATGGCTTTGCTTGAATCATCTGAGTTTTTCAACAATTTGTACTAAAAAATCATAATCGACTGAAAATAAATC
>CAVCDF010000009.1:0-12862 GCA_963600795.1 Anaerotignum sp.
CCCCGAAACGTCGCCGAAGATGTACGGCGGAGGTGATGGGCGACGATAGCGACCAGAAACGTTGCCGGGGAGGGCCTGGCCGGAGGTGACGGGTGAAAAGATGAATTAACTGCAGAAAGAGGACAGAGGTGGGAGGGAATTGCGGGGACGGGTACGCGAAAAAGCACTTTCCGGGACGGGGAAATGACGGGGAAATGACGGGGAAATGACTGGGAAAGCTCAAAAAATGAAAAATCGATATAAAAAACCGTTTCAAAATATTGTTTTCTTTTAAAGAATTCGTATATTTGATGCGAAGTTTTTCATAGTTTAAGTTTAGGTTAAGTAGCGGGGTGATCGCAGTGACTGCGATTGCCCCGTGAATTTTTCATAAAAAACGGAAACTTGATTTTTTTATTGGAAAGTATTTTCGTTTCTTTTCGTTATTTCTGTTTGCTTCGCATACTTTTGCAGACGGTCGGCAACGGTGCGGACCATTAACGATTACAAACAGTTATGAAGTTTTCCATCAGATTTCTCATCTGTGCGGCGACCGTCGGAGCAATTGTGCTCTCCTCATCGGTCTCCTGCAACAAGAGTCCTTCCGACAGTGCGGAAGGAACTCTCAGCTGGAGGTTTTCCTCTCATCTTCACACAAGGGCCACGGTAGATTTGCCCGACACCGACGCGTTCATCCTCCTGGTGAAGGATTCGGACGGCAATGTGCTCTATCAGGGCGCCTACGGCAGTTCCCCGGAATCCATTATGGTAAGTCCCGGCAGCTATTCCGTAAGAGTCGTTTCCAGAGAGTTCGAGAAACCGGAGTTCTCGGCTCCGCAGTTCGGCGACGAGCAGGTCGCCGTGGTGACGTCGGGGACAAGTACCAAGGTCGAGCTCAAATGCATCCAGATGAATGCCGGCATCAGGCTCCGAGTCGGTACCGAATTCTCCGATTCCTACCCGAACGGCTCCCTGTCGGTCTCTTCGGCGGACGGCTCCCTGGATTTCGGCAATTACGAAAGCCGCACCGGCTTCTTCAAACCGGGCAACGTCTCGCTCGTGCTCAACAACGGCACATCTACCTCGACCCTTCTTACGAGGTACCTGGAGGCCTGCGAAATCCTTACTCTCAAGGTGACCTGCCCGTCCGTGACCCCTCCAGACCCGTCCGAGCCGTCAAGCGGATTCTCGATCAGCATCGACACGGTCAGGACGTGGACTTCCTATGAATATGAAATCGGCAGTGATGCCGGCAATCCGGGCTCCAGCGCATCCGAAGCCTACAGCGTCAGCCAGGCGAAGGAGCATTCCGGCGAAAAGGAGGTCTGGGTCTGCGGCTACATCGTCGGCGGCGACCTGTCCAGCGGCAAGAACGGAATATCATTCCAGACACCGTTCTCCTCAATGTCCTGCATGGCGATAGCTGCACGTTCGTCGGTGAGCGACAAAAGTTCCTGCATATCAGTCCAGCTTCCGACCGGAAAAATCAGAACTGCCCTCAATCTCGTCGACCACCCGGAACTCCTCGGCCAGAAAGTCTATCTGAAAGGCGACATCGTCGCTTCCTACTACGGCCTGACCGGCATTCAGAACATCACTGAATATTCATTCACGAAATAGCGCACAAGAGATAATATTCACTGATTATGAAAAACTGTTATGACAAGGCGGCTTTTGCCGCCGTGCTGCTGCTCGCCTTCCCTCTGTGGGCATATTCACAGAAAAAGGATTGCCCCCGGGCCTGGGAATTCGGTCTTGGCGGAGCGGCTATGAACCTTACCAGAACTATGGTTTCGGATTTCCATCAGACCCAGGGTGGCGACTATGTGTTCACGCTGGAAGAGAAACTGCTCTACGGAGGCGCCGAGGCATATGCCGCTATGGAAATCAAGGAATGGCTTTATGCCGACCTGCAGGGTACTTTCGGTCTCGCCAGATATTTGGAGGACGGGAAACGCAGGCAGGGATATTCCATTATGGCTGGCCCTGGAGTGCAGTTCAGGCCTCTGGTCAGAAGCCTTTGGCTTCAGCCATATCTTAGGCTCGGCGTCAACTGGTACCGCAAAAGCTTCCCGACCTCCTACTTCGGGCAGTTCGACGGAGATGTCACGAAGGAGGCCGTCTGGAAGGCTGAAGACGCCTGGAACAAGGGCTACACTTTCGATGCCAATTCATTCTTCCCGCTGTCGGCTGGAATCGGAGTCATCGGCTGGATCGGCAACCGCGTCGGAGTCCGCATACAGGGGCAGTTTCTTGCACCCATAGGCGATGACGGTGCCAATTTCGCACAGGCGTCCGCAGGCCTGGTGCTGAGACTCGGCGGCAGGAACAAGCACAAGGCTATGGCCGACCGCTATGTCGCCGGACATCTGGACGACTACGCCGGGCTTTTCCCGGAGCGCGTGGTCGAAAGGGATGTCGTCAGGGAAGTCCCTGTCGAGGTTGTGAAGGAGGTCGTGAAGGAAGTCCCTTGCGAAAGGACTCTGGCCGAGATGATGGACAACATCAATTTCGACTTCGACAAGGCCACCATAACCGCAGAGTCCGGTCTGGCGCTTGACGAGATAGCGCGGACTCTTGTCCAGTTCCCGGACACCAGGTTTCTCGTTGCCGGCTACACCGATGCCAAGGGCTCCGACAAGTACAATGAAAAACTTTCCGCCGACCGTGCCAGGGCCGTGTATGACGCATTGCTTTCCAGAGGAGTCCCGGCGTCGATGCTCTGTCACAGAGGCTTCGGGAAACGCATCGCCGTCGTTCCGGCTTCGGCTTCGGACGAACAACGCAGAGGAGACCGCAAGGTCGTTCTCGAAAGGGTGACCTCGGCATCCCTCTGGGAATACCTGAACCGGTAGGTTCCCTTCTCAAGTCCCGCAAGGGACATTACAAAAACAGCTTCTAAATATTCATTGATTATGAAAACATTCGGAAAATTGGTGGCAGCGCTTGCTGCCGCCGTTGCACTCGCTTCCTGCAACACTTTGGAAATCACTATGCCCAAGGGACCGCAGGGTGACCAGGGCGACCCCGGTAAGGACGGCCTCTCGGCCTACGAGGTGTGGGTGAAAGCGGTGCAGGAAAAGACTATAGACTACACAGGCTCGACGGACATCACGCACTTCTTCCTTTACCTCAAAGGCAAGGACGGTGTCGACGGAAAAGACGGCGCTGACGGGAAGGACGGTGCCGACGGGAAAGACGGAAAAGATGGAGTTGACGGCAAGGACGGAAAAAACGGTGTTGACGGCAAGGACGGAAAAGACGGCAAAGATGGCAAAGACGGGAAGGACGGCCTCTCCGCCTACGAACTTTGGAAGGAATATGTCGCTTCGGGCATCGAGGATCCTCACAATCCCGGCTCGCTTTGGGACAAGTCGCGCACTTCAATCGCGGATTTCTATCTATTCCTGACGGGCAACAACGGCGCTGACGGACTCATTCCTTACATCGGAGAGAACGGCAACTGGTTCATCGGGGCCAAGGACACCGGTGTCAAGGCTCGCGGTGACACCGGCGAAAAAGGTGACAAAGGAGACAAGGGAGATAAAGGCGACAAGGGAGACAAAGGAGACAAGGGAGATAAAGGAGATAAAGGAGATAAAGGAGACAAGGGAGACGACGGTTCTGACGGACTCTCCGCCTATGATCTGTGGGTCAAGGCCGTGCAGGACAAGACCATAGACTACACCGGCTCCACCGACATCGCTCATTTCTTCATCTACATCAAGGGCAACGACGGCAAGGACGGCGCTGACGGTGCCGATGGTCAGACCCCTTATGTCGGCGGCAACGGTAACTGGTGGATAGGCTTTGTCGATACTGGCGTGAAGGCCCAAGGTGACAAGGGTGCCGACGGTAAAGACGGCTCCGACGGTCAGGACGGCGCTGACGGCAAGGATGGAATGAACGGTCAGGACGGCCTTTCGGCCTATGCGCTCTGGGTCATCGACGTAACATCCGCAGAAGGTCTCGATGATCCGAAAAATCCAGGTCAGAAATGGGATCCGTCAAAGACTTCCGTTGCCGATTTCTATGAATATCTCCGCGGCGCGGACGGCAAGAACGGTCAGAACGGCAAGGACGGAGAAGACGGCAAAGACGGAAAGGACGGCCTTTCCGCCTATGAACTTTGGAAGGAATATGTCGCTTCAGGCGTAGAGGATCCTCATAACCCCGGAACCGACTGGGACAAGTCCCGCACTTCCATCGCGGACTTCTACTGGTTCCTTACCGGAGATGACGGCGCGGACGGCCTCATCCCGTACATAAAGAACGGAGAATGGTGGATCGGTCACCAGAATACAGGCGTCAAGGCCCAGGGACCTAAAGGCGACACCGGAGCCGACGGAAAAGACGGAGCCGACGGAAAAGACGGAGCCGACGGAAAGGACGGAGTCGATGGAAAAGATGGCAAGGATGGCTCCGACGGCAAGGACGGTTTGTCTGCCTATGAACTGTGGAAGCAATATGTCACGAGCGTCATATCCGCCGGCGGAACCGTCACCGACAGCAACGGCAATGCGATCACCCTGGACGATCTTTCCATTCAGAATTTCTTCCAATATCTGGCCGGCAAGGACGGTTCCGACGGCAAGAACGGCAATGATGGTAAAGACGGAAAGAACGGCTCCACTCCTTTTGTCGGCGAGAACGGCAACTGGTGGATCGGTTCGGTTGACACCGGAATCAAGGCCCAAGGAGACAAGGGTGAATCCGGTGCCGACGGCAAGGACGGCGCCGACGGAAAAGACGGTACCGATGGTAAGGACGGTGCCGACGGTAAGGACGGTCTTTCAGCCTATGACCTTTGGGTTGCAGACGTCACTTCAGCCGCCGGTCTCGAGGACCCGAAGAACCCCGGACAGAAATGGGATCCGGCAAAGACTTCCATCGCCGACTTCTATGAATATCTTCGCGGAGCTTCCGGCCAGGACGGCACCGACGGCAAAGACGGTAAGGACGGCACCGACGGCAAAGACGGCACAAACGGCAAAGACGGTACAGACGGCACCGACGGCAAGTCAGCCTACGAACTCTGGAAGGAACTGGTGCTGAGCGCGGACGGCCTCGCCAACCCGGGCAACGGCGTCTATGACATCGAGGAATATCCTTACTGGCCGACTACGGCGGTTTCCGTTGAAGATTTCTACAGGTATCTTCGGGGCAGCGACGGCAATGACGGCAAGACGAGCGTCGTGAAATACGCTTCGACCGACACACTCTACGTTGAGGAGGCCGACTGGACGAAATACTGCGTCTCGCCTGTCAGAGCATTGGCGAAGGTCAGGAAGGTCGGGGCGGTCAAGGACACGACCTATGAATATGTCAACCCATATTCGGGCGGCTGCGCCCTGATAGTCACCGGTCCGGGTCCGGTCATCATACCGGACTGCACGGTGAAGTTCACCGACCAGACAGGCCGGACATATTCAAAGAAATCCGACGCTTCGGGGTACATCTATCTCAAGCGCAGCGAACTTCCGGTCTGGACGGCAGGCAGCCCTAGCCTCTCGGACGCTTCCGGCAGGACCAGACCGGCCGAATTCACCTTCGCCGGCAAGACCGTTTCGGATGCCGCGCAGATCGGCGCCACCTGCGGTGTGCCTTACAGGGTGGACCTCAGAATCGACGTGACCGGCTCCAACTGGTTCGAAACGCAGGTCTATGGCAACTATGACATCGTCAGGACCGTCGAAGGCCGGGAAGAGACCTCCTGGGGCGGAAGCATATTCCCGAAAGGAAATGATGACGGCACCGGCTACTTCTACTACAAATCGGTCTATGACATCGACAAGTTCAAGGGGAACGGCATCTCGCCGAAGACCTGGGACTATGTCAAGGCCTGGGTGCAGGGCAGGCATTTCCTTCTGATGCAGGCGCTCGACGGGTACGAAACCTGGGACAGGCCTTTCGGCACCGTCCGCAGCACCGGGAAGAAGCACGTCGTCTTCGGAGACGGCGAGACGCCCGCGACAGTGGACGTGCACGACCTGCTTGTAGTCAGCAGCTCGGGAGTCAATGAATATGACAGGTCGCGCTGCCCGGATTACGGACAGGCCTGGCAGTCCGCCAGGGGAGTGGTGCTCCCTGAATATTGCTCAATGGGAGGTCTCGACGTGTCCGGACTTAAGGGCGGTGAAGGAGACGGACAGTACACCAGCTACAACGGCAAGTCGGTGGCGGACGCTTCAGGCAACGCCGTGCCCGTCCGGAGGACGAACTATGAACTGATCCTGGGCCAGACGTCCTTCAGTTTCGATCTTGATCTGGACAACTTCGGCCACGTTTACCTCAAGACCGCGGTCTATGATGAAGAGGAAGGCGCCTATGTGTACACGCGGTTCGATTCCCTGAAGGAATATCTTAAGGAGGGCCGCGGCGGTTCCACCGCCAATGACACCGAGTTCACGCAGTTCACGAACAGCGGCGAGATGGGCGGAGTCAAGATCGAGAACAAGGTTTCCGTCCGCTACGACATCAGCGGAGCCGCCCTGGTCTCCAGCGATCCTTTCATCATCAGGAATGTTTACGATGGGTTCAAGGTGTCGTTCGGCGATTTCCGGTCGACAGCCGATGACAACATCTTCTATTCCGGAGTGTCCGGCACGTTCAGTTACGACAGCAAGAATCCGCACGTGGCTTCCTGTGTTCTTGACGGCAGGACCTACACCTTCCAGGCGATAGTAGACGGCGTAAGCTCACCTATGCTGTAATCCGTGCGTTGAAATGACGGAAAACCCCGCGCGCAGAAAAGATGCGTGCGGGGTTCTCCGGTTTCAGAAGCCGGCCGGCTCTTCTAGAGCAGCTCGTCGAAGTACCGTGTGATCTTGTCCATCAGGTGGACCCGCCAGCGGCCGGCGACATTGTGCTCGGAACGTGGGTAAGGGAAGTAGTCCAGCTGGACATTGTTCTCGATGCACTCCTGCACGAAACTCAGGCTGTGCTCCCACACGACGGTGTTGGCGCCCTGGCAGATCAGAAGCCTGCCCTTCAAGTCCTTGGCCTTGCCGATGAGACTTGTCTTCGCAAAGCCCTCCGGATTGGAAGCCTCCGTGTCCATATAGCGCTCGCCGTACATCACTTCGTACCATTTCCAGTCGATGACCGGCCCCCCGGCCACACCCACCTTGAAGGTTTCCGGATAGTTCGTCATCAGCGAAATCGTCATGAATCCGCCGTAACTCCATCCGTGCACCCCGATCCTTCCGGAATCCACGAAAGGCAGCGACTTGAGCATGTTCACGCCCACCATCTGGTCTTCCATCTCGCACTGGCCGCACTGACGGTGAATGGCTTTCTCGTATTCGGCGCCCCTGTTCGGCGTGCCCCTGTTGTCCTGCACATAGACCACGTAGCCTTTCTGCGCCATCAGAATCTCCCACATGCGCACCTGGCCGAGCCAGGAGTCCTGCACCATCTGCGAATGAGGGCCGCCGTAGACGTAGAGTATGGCCGGGTACTTCTTCGCCGGATCGAAGTCCGCCGGCAGGAAGAGCCTGTACCAGTTGTCGTATTTCCCGTCCGCGCTCTTGACGGTGCCGAGCATCACTTCTCCGGTCTTGAATTCCTTGAGCGGATCCTCGGAGACGCTCAGCGTGCGCACGAGGCTGCCGTCCGCCTTCCTGAGGTTCACGTTGCGCGGGACGTTGAAGCTGCTGCAGCCGTCGACGAACATCGAGCAGTTCCCGTTCATCCGGATGTCGTGCCAGCCTTCCTCGGCGGTCAGACGCTCCGGCTTCCCGAACACGGCCTTGGCGACCTGCGGAACCCGCCCGCGCATCTTCACCCCGATCCTGAAGAGATGGTTCTCCACAGGAGAAACCTCGGCGGAAGTGTAGTAGACGTACTTCCCGTCGTTCCCGACGTACTCGACGTCGGCATCGACGGCGGTGAGCCGGCGCACGGTTCCCAGAGTGTCGCAAAGGTAGAGGTTGCGGTACCCGTCGCGGTTGTCGGTCCTGTAGATGAATGAATATGTCCCCTCGATGAAGTGCAGCGGATCCAGCGGTTCGACATAGCGGTCGTTGTCCTCTGTGAGGACGGTGCGCACGAACGACCCGTCGCACGCGCGGTACATGTTCAGTGTCATATGCTCCTGCGTGCGGTCAAGAACCTGTATGAATATGTTCTCTCCGTCCGGCGCCCAGGATATGTTGGTCAGGTACCGGTCGTAGCCATATTCAGTGACAGCGCACCAGACTGTCCTGCCGGAGGCGACATCGTAGATTCCGAGTCTGATCTCCTCGCTCTTCATCCCGTTCATAGGGTATTTGATGTTCACGAGACTTCCCGTGCGGGTAGTGATGTCAAGCAGAGGGAATTCGGTGACCCTGCTCTCGTCTTTCCGGTAGAAGGCCAGACGGGAACCGTCGGGCGACCAGAATATTCCTCCGTTGATTCCGAACTCGTTGCGGCTGACGCTTTGACCGTAGGTTATCTGCGGATTCCAGCTTTCTGCCACGGACACAGGCTTGCCGTCGAAGATGTACAGGCTTTTGCCTATCGTGTAGGCGAATTTCCCGTCTTTGCTGCGCGTTATGTTTTCCGCCTCCTGCGGAAATCCTTCCGGAAGGGCAGGGGAGAAGTACTCTTTCCCTTCGCCGCTGACTGCATCGAATTCCTGCCACTTGCCGCCGATGAAGGCGGTGTAGCTGGCATCGTCTTTCCACGAAGCGTAGATGTCGGCCGGACGGACTTTCCTGCTAAGGACGGATTCCTCCATCGTCATCATTCTCCCTTCATTGTTGGCCGGATGGACGGCCACCACTCCTGTCTGAGCGCCTGCAGCGCCTGACAGCACAGCCCAGCAGAGGATTGCAGCGGACAAAAATCTGTTCATATTCGTTTGAATTTATTTCACTTGGTTGCCTGTCATCTCCCAGCCGGCGACAGTGGCTATGTACGGAATCAGCGCGTAGGCCTTCTTCAGATGTCCGGAGCGGTTCGGATGGCCGTCCGCGCCCATATCGGTGACGTCGTTGTGGACCGAGTTGCCCAGAGCGACGATGTGGATGTTCGCAAGCCCGCAGGTGTCCTGCACCTTGCGCAGGTAGTCGAACATCACGCAGTCGTGCTTCGGCGCCACGCAGAGAATCGGGTAGTCGTCGCCGTAGTTGGCCTTGATCTCCTTCAGCAGCGTGATGTAATTTTTGACGAAGAATCTTTCCGCCGGCTGCATCCCGCGCGAGAAGTCGTTGGTGCCCAGATAGATGACCGTTATGCTCGGCTTCAGGTGGGAGGCCTTCGCGTCCCACTTCATCTCCTTGTCCAGGTCGAAGGTCTGCAGGTAGCGCTCCACCATATTCCAGCCCTTCAGGTCTCCGTTGTAGTTTCTGACTATTCCGCATCCCGAGTGGGCCGTGACGATCTGGTCGGCTCCGAAGTAACGCGCCGCAGCGCAGGCGTACGTCAGGTTCTGATTCTCGGTCTCAGGCTTGTAGCGGTCCGTGTTAGGTGCCTCCGTGCCGTAGCCGCAGGTGTATGAGTCGCCGACATATTCAATTATCCTGTCCTTCGGGGCGTCGGCCTGCAGGAAGCTGCCGTCCGTGATGAATTCGCTGACGGTCGTCTTCCCTTCGTTGCCCTCGGTGCGCTTCTGCAGAATCACCTGATGAGGGGCCTTGGCGGCCTTCCTGTCCTTCCCGAAGAGCGCCTTCAGTTCGTCGGTGCCGAATATGGTTATGGTGGTGTCGCTGCCGCAGACTGTGAGCACCTTGTCGGGATCCGAGTCCATAGCCTTGTCGATCCAGACGTTGTAGTAGTTCTTCTTCGTGTCGGAGACCTTGAATTTCAGCCAGTTGCCCTGGAATCTGACTTTAGCGTACACTCCGGTCCAGTCGAAGGAGACGTCTCCGCCGTCGGTCCACGTGCGTCCGATGAATGTGATCTTGGAATCGGAAGCCTTGACGGAAGTCCCGGAGTCCGTGGCGGCGGCCTTCGGAGTCGCGCATAATGAAGCCGCACCCAGAAGCGCGGCGACCAGAAGTGTCATTTTTGGCAGTTTCATCGTTTTCTTGTATTATTCTTGTCCTGTTGCTCCGCAAATTTAATGAATATCACGGATTCTTTTTTATATTTGTACATTGATCATAACTAATAACTGTACAATTCTTAAATCAACTGAATTATGGCTTACACGGAAACTACAAGGACATCTTATGGCCAGCGGGTGAAGAATTCATTCGGCGGCATAGTTTCGGGAATCCTTCTTATCATCATCGGTACTGTTCTCCTGTGGTGGAACGAAGGCCGGGCGGTCAAGACGACAAGAATGCTCAAGGAGGCGGCCGGCGTCACTGTGGAGATGCAGGACATCAGCAAGGTCGATCCTCAGTTCGAAGGCAAGCTTGTGCACGCGACCGGCGCGACTGCAACGCTTGATTCGCTCGTCGATCCGGATTTCGGCGTCGGCGCAAGGGCCGTCAAGTTCAACAGGAAGGTAGAATATTACCAGTGGAAGGAGACCTCCCAGAGCACGTCGAAGGACAAGGTCGGCGGAAGCCAGGAGACGACCACGACCTACTATTACGACAAGGCCTGGACAAGTTCTCCTGTGAACTCAGAGGACTTCCACGACCCGTCCTACAAGGGCAGGAACACTGTCAAGGCCCGCTTCGAGAACTCGGGCCTGACCGCGGAGAACGTCACCTTCGGAGCCTACAGGCTGAACAAGCCCCTGATTTCAAGCATCAGCGGCGAGCAGGACTACATCTTCAGCGAAGCCGATGCCGAAAGGATCTCCAAGGAACTTTTCAAGGACGCCACCGAGGCTGACTCGACTTTCATCGTAAGCGTGAAGAACAACGTCGTCTATTTCGGCCAGAATCCTGACGCTCCGGCGGTCGGCGATGTCCGCATAACCTTCACCGAAGTCCTTCCCGCTGAGGTTTCCATCCTCGCCACCGTCCTTGGTGACACCTTCGCCCCTTTCACGGCGAAGAACGGCAGGAACTTCGAAATCCTTGCGATGGGCGCAAAGACATCTGACCAGATGTACGAAGGCCAGCACTCCACCAACAAGATGATTCTGTGGATCGTCAGAATCCTGGGAATAATACTCGTCATCGGCGGCTTCAAGAACGTCTTCGGATTTCTGGAGACTCTCGCCAAGGTGCTTCCTTTCGTGGCGAACATCCTCGGCGCCGGAATCGGCCTGGTCTGCTCTGTCGTGGGATTCGCCTGGTCTTTCGTGGTGATCGCCCTGGCCTGGGTCGCCTACAGGCCCGTGCTCGGAATCGCCCTGCTTGTCATAGCCGGCGCGCTGGTCTGGTTCCTGGTCTCAAAGAAGAAGAAGGCCGCTCCGGCGGCGCAGTAGCGCAGGCGCTCTTTTCAAAATTTCAAGACTTATTCACCGCCGGCGACAATCGGCAGTTCCTGCGAACCGCTGCTCGGCTTGCTGACGGTGATGATTCTGTCAACGATGTATTTCTGCATTCCGCGCCACGGAAGGGTGCCGTTGTACTCCTTGTAATGGAGCTCGACCATCTTTCCGCTGCATCTCATCAGCGTGTCTGCAACTGCCTTGTCCGTGACTGAGAAGTTGAATTCGTTCGACTGCAGGCTTCCGCCGGAGTTCGCGCTCTTGAACCCTGTCTGGATCAGACGGCCTTCGTAGGTCTTCCACACCCATCCCTTGTAGACCAGCTGATTGAGTTCGCCTGCCTTGACGCCTTCGCCGAAGACAAAGTAGAACTTGATGTAGAAGAATGCTGCCGCGGCGAGGATGATCACCGCCGCGATGCCTGAGATAATCTTTGATTTCGTTGTCATATTCAAAACTGCTTATGGTTGCAGGTGCTTGTGGCGGCAAAGTTAGCAATCTTTCAACACAATCCCGCTCTTCCGTTCCGGAAAATTGCCCCGCCGCCGGAGAACCTACCAGAGAGTCGGCTCGAGTTCCTTCGGGTGGAAGGAGCGCCGGTGCCACGGCGTGAGGCCGTACTCCTTGATGGCGGCGATATGCTCCTTCGTCGGGTAGCCCATATTCCTGTCCCAACCGTATTCAGGATATTCATTCGCCAGCGCGCGCATCTTCTCGTCCCTCCAGGTCTTGGCGAGCACGGAAGCGGCCGCGATCGATGAATATGTCGCATCGCCGTGGACGACGGTGCGGTAGGCGGCGGGGGAATATTCATCAAAAGGTCTGAACCTGTTGCCGTCGATGAGCAGGAAGTCAGGCTTCGGAGCAAGACGGCGCACCGCGCGCTGCATCCCCGTGACGGAGGCCCACAGGATGTTCAGTTCATCGATTTCTTCCGGACTGACGGCTTCGACTGCCCAGGCTACGGCCTCCTTCTCAATGATCGGGCGCAGAATGTCCCTGGCCTTCTCCGTCATCTTCTTGGAATCGTTGAGCAGGGGATGATGGAAGTCCGCCGGGAGTATCACCGCCGCGGCGTACACAGGCCCCGCAAGCGGGCCGCGGCCGGCCTCGTCGCACCCCGCCTCAAGCCTTCCCTCCTCAAGGAAAGGCAGCAGATGAATCTTGTCCGATGAATATTTCTTTGCCATTGTTTCTTGGGATGTCGCCAGTGCCGCAGGACGGCCCTGTGCGTTGACTACCTTCCTGAGCAGAGTTCCGAGTAACGGTTATCTGGTCCTCGCCCTCGGTCCCTGTGTGCGGACTATCTTTCTGAACAGAGTTCCGAGTAGATTTCCGAGCAGGAGGCGATCATTTTTTCTTTTGTGAAGGTCGAGAGGAAGCGGTTGCGGGCGCCTTCGCTGAACCTGTTCCAGGTGGCTTCATCCTTGGTGACGGCCTTGATGGCTTCGGCCAGCGCCGGGGCGTCGCAAGGCTCCACGTTGAGTCCGGAGACTCCGTCCTGATTGCCCCACGAGACTCCGGAGGCGGGAATCTTCGTGGCCACCACCGGTTTGCCAAGGG
>CAVCDF010000010.1:0-25121 GCA_963600795.1 Anaerotignum sp.
GATCTACACCTTCGGACCGACCTTCAGGGCCGAGAACTCCAACACACCGAGACATCTTGCCGAATTCTGGATGATCGAGCCTGAAATGGCCTTCTACGACATCAACGACAACATGGCCCTCGCCGAGGAGTTCGTGAAGTACCTTGTCCAGTACGCCATCGACAACTGCGCGGACGACCTGAAGTTCCTCAACGACAAATACGACGACGGACTTATCGACAGACTGCACAGCGTGCTCGGCATCGAGTTCCAGAAGGTCACCTACACGGAGGCCGTGGAGATTCTCGAAGAGGCTGTCAGGAACGGAGTTCAGTTCGAGTATCCCGTACACTGGGGCACGGACTTCCAGAGCGAGCATGAGCGCTACCTTGTCGAGAAGCACTTCGGCAAGCCTGTGATCCTGATCGACTTCCCTAAGGACATCAAGGCCTTCTACATGAAGCAGAACGAAGACGGCAGGACCGTGCGCGGAATGGACGTCCTCTTCCCGAAGATCGGCGAGATCATCGGCGGATCCGAAAGAGAATCATCCCTTGAGAAACTTGAGAAGAGAATCGACGAACTTAACATGAGCCGCAAGAACCTCGAATGGTACATCGACACGCGCCGCTACGGCACGGTGCCTCACAGCGGTTTCGGTCTCGGATTCGAGAGACTCCTCCTCTTCGTGACAGGAATGGCGAACATACGTGACGTCATCCCGTTCCCAAGAACTCCGAAGAACGCAGAATTTTAAAGGGAAACGGATATGCTGGTGATAGGGATAGCCGGAGGTTCCGGTTCAGGTAAGACGACGGTGGTCAATGCCATAACCGAAAAGCTCAAGGAAAAAGTGGTCGTGATTCCGCAGGATTCCTACTACAAGGATTCCAGCCATCTTCCGATGGAGAAAAGGCAGCAGATCAACTTCGACCATCCCGACGCCATAGATTTCCCGCTGCTCTGCGGCCAGCTCAGACAGTTGAAGGAAGGCAAGGTCATAGAGCAGCCTGTATATTCCTACATCACCTGCTCCCGCTCGAAAACGGAGACGGTGACAGTCGAGCCGGCTGAAGTCATCATCATCGAAGGGATTCTGGTGTTCACCTGCAAGGAGCTCCGGGACCAGATGGACATCAAGATATTCGTTGACGCCGATGACGACGACCGCCTGATGAGAGTGATGGCAAGAGACATCCTCGAAAGGGGCAAGACCGTAGAGAAAGTGATCGACAGGTACACCAAGACCGTAAAGCCGATGTACCTTCAGTTCATCGAACCGAGCAAGCGCTACGCCGACATAATCATCCCGCAGGGCGGGCACAACAAGGTGGCGATTGAAATCATCTCGGCCACGATCGAGAAATCCCTCAGGAAAAAGAAGGAAGAAAAATCAGAATAGACTTTGGACAGGAATCTGTAAACTTGAAGCGATGAAGAGCGACGACAGAGCAGGACTTTACATCACCGTGATATTTCACCTGGTGCTGCTCATCGTGCTTCTTGCCGCGCAGATTTCATCGGCCCTCAAGGGTGAAAACACGTTCGTTCTGGACTTTACCAAGCAGGAGCAGGTCGAGAAAGAGCAGGCCGTGCAGACGCTCAAGGAAGAAGTCAGCGAAAGGCTAGACAGAATGCTGGCCGAAGCGGGAGGCGTTCCTGTCAGGAACGTTGCCGTGGACAGGGCCGGATCCGCGCTCAAGGACGACCGCAACACCGATGCTGAAGAACTCTACAAGGAAGCGGAGAAACTGGCTCAGGAACTCAAGGACGGGCACAGCATCGACGAGCCGGACGATGACTACGCGCAGATCACCCGTCCTGAACAGACGAAGAAGGAAGAGCCGAAGAAGCAGACTTATTCCGGTCCTTCGGTCGTGTCCTACGATCTTGGCGGCAGGAAGGCCAGCAGGCTTTCCATACCTGCATACAGATGTCTCGGAGCAGGCCACGTGACCGTGATAATAACCGTCGATCCTTCAGGGAACGTTCTGAACGCAAAAGTCGAGGACGGGGTTTCTTCCGATGACAAGTGCCTCAGGGAATTCGCGATCCGTGCCGCAAGGCTGTCAAGGTTCTCGGCTTCGGCATCCGCTCCCGCAAGACAGATGGGGAACATTGTCTATCTGTTCATTGCACAGTAACCGGTTCTTTACGGAAATTGCAGATTGGGGAAATGAGCAAGAGAGCGTTTACCATACTCACAGTTGCCGCAGCCGTCCTTATCATTGGGATAGCGGCGGGGATAATGCGTCTGTATTCAGGACAGGGCAATGGCGAAGAAAGGGAAACAGATTTCATAGAAGACCACCCGCTGCTCAAGGCAGTGCCTTCCGATGCGGCCATAGTTCTTTGCGCCAAGGATTTCGGTCACATCAACGCTCTTCTTGACGATTCCACCGCCGTATTCAGGGAGATAACGTCCTGCCGGTTCGACAGGATCGCATCCTCAAGGTTCAACAGCCTCAGGAGAGCACCGGCCATCATCTCCGTCCACTACAGCAAGGATATGCCGCCGCTTCTTGCAGTTGAAGCAGGCAAAACTGCGGCAGACACCACCGAAGACGTGAGAAATCTGCTCGATGCGGCCAAAGCCGGAGGACTGTCCTGCAGAATCCACGCAGGGACAGTGTTCATCTCGCCTTCCGAGACCATCATCAGTTCAGCAATCAGGCATATCGACGAAGGAACCGGAGTGCTGGCCGCGAGAGGATTCGCGGAGATAGCGTCAAGGATGAGCGGAGACGATGTCCTGTTCCTTTCCCATTCCTACGCCTCCTACATAATCGACGCATATCTCGGGAAAAAGCACCGTCAGACGAAGGAGTTCGTAAAGGGCTTGGCGGAATGGACCGCACTGAGTCTGGACAGGCACAACGGGAAAGGTGTCACGATGCACGGAAAGATGCTTTACGGCGACGAACAGTCATATTACCTCAACGTCATCACCAAGGCGGCGGGCAATCAGGTGAAGGTCGCAGAAGTTGTCCCGGCAAACGTGGAGTTCATCGCAGACATTCCGGTCAAAGACATTTCCGGCTATTTCAAGGCCTACAGGAAATACCTTGATTCCAAAAATGGCCTGGACAGCTACGAGGCTGAACTTTCCGCGCAGAAGAAAGCAAACGGGAAGAGCGCCGAGGAATGGGCCGCATCGCTCAAGCTGCAGGAGATCGCCGTCGCGGACCTGCCTTTCGGGGAAGGACGCCGCAAAGTCGTTCTTTTCAGGCCCGGAGTCAAGAACTTTTCACTGCCGGAGAATTCCGACTTTCCATCCTGCGCTTCCACCCTGTTCGGCAAACTGTTCACGGCGGAAACAGGGAGCGTCAGCGCTGTCGTGAACGGCTGGATCGTGACGGGGCCGGCAGACTGCATGGAAGAATATTCAAAGGAAAGTTTTCTCGCCACCACACTTTCAAGCCGGCTGGATTCCGAAGGGCTCTCCGAACGGATTCCTCAAAAAGGGTGCGGCTTCTGGGCATACCATTCCCTGAGCGAAGATGCCGACCTGATCGGCGTAAACTTCAGCCCAATGATGGCGAAAGGCTGCAGGAACATCCTCAAAGGCGCTGAATATGTGCCCGCGTTCCTGTCCGCAGTGTCCGACGGCAAGAGGCTTGACCTTGAACTGAATGTCGACCGCATCGCCGCACCGATGGGCGTGCTGGACGCTGCCGGCAAAGGCGACAACACCGTAGCAGTGCCTGAAGGTCCATTCAAAGTCAGGAACTGCGCTACAGGCAAGGTCAACACATTCTACCAGAACAGCCACCTCTCCATCTGCCTTCAGGACGAGAACGGCAAGGACCAGTGGGGCGTTCCTTTCAAGGAACCAATCTGCGGCTATGTCCAGGAAATCGACTACTTCAACAACGGAAAGATACAATACCTTTTCGCGGCCGGATCGCAGCTGTATCTGATAGACAGGCTCGGGCGGTTCGTGAGCGGATTTCCCGTGCAGACAGGCAAGAAAATTGTTGCAGGCCCTGTGGTCTATGATTTCACCGGAGCCAAAGGCTACACCGCCATGGTGCTGCACGAAGACAACACTGTCGGCTTCTACGACCTTCACGGCAGGACCGTCAGCGGATGGAACGGCATCACCTCCGACGAGACGATCGTACTGGTCCCTGAACTGCTTGAAGGCGAAGGGCAGAGGTATTGGGTGGTCAGGACAGCCGCGAGGGCGATGGTGTTCCCTTTCAACGGCGGGGAACCGCTCGTGAAAGGAGAAGGAAGCCGGACCATCCGGCCGGACAGCAAGATTACGATAACGGCCAAAGGGTTCAGTGCCGTGTGCGTTGACGGGAAGGAGAGAACCTTCAAGCCGGAAAAACAGAAATGAATATGGAAACCAAGAACGAATTCACGTTCCAGTCAGTGAACAAACTTCTGGAAGAAAGCTTCAGGAAGAACTGGGACAGGCAGGCACTTTCAAATTATCAGGGTGTCAGCCTCTGCTACAGGGATGTGGCCAGACGTATCGAAAAGCTCCACATCGCATTCGAGAAGTGCTTCCTGCACAAAGGCGACAAGGTGGCGATCTGCGCCCGCAACCAGGTCAACTGGGCGGTCAGCTTCCTTGCTACGATGACTTACGGTGCCGTTCCGGTCCCGATTCTGCACGAATTCAAACCAGGCAACATACACTACCTTGTCAACCACTCCGAGGCGAAGGTGCTCTTCGTCGACGACGTGGTCTGGGAAGGCCTGAGCGCCGACGAGATGCCCGGACTGTTCGCGGTCGTACGGATCAACACCTTCCAGCTTCTCTACGCCAAGGTGCCGAGAATCACGGAAGCCCGCGAGCATATGAATGAATATTTCGGGAAACGCCATCCGAACAGTTTCGAGCCTGAAGACCTCAACTACTACAAGGACTCCCCGAACGAACTGGCGATGATCAACTACACTTCGGGGACATCCGGATTCTCGAAAGGAGTTATGATCCCCTATAGGGCTCTCTGCTCCAACATACAGTTCGCGTCAAAGGTGCTTCCGAGCCTGAACAACCAGACGAACGTCGTCTCGATGCTTCCTTCGGCGCATATGTACGGAATGATGTTCGAGTTCCTCTTCGAGATGACCATCGGCGCGCACGTGCATTTCCTCACCAGAGTGCCGAGCCCGAAGATCATAATGCAGGCCCTGGCCGAAGTCAAGCCTAACATCATCATTGCAGTTCCGCTGATCATCGAAAAGGTCTACAAGTCAAAAATCCAGAAGATCGTTGAAAAGGGCAGCGTAAAGACCCTGCTCAGAGTGCCGGTAATCGACAAGATGATCCAGAAGAAGATCTGCGGCGAACTCGTCAGCGCCTTCGGAGGCAATTTCGTGGAAGTGATAATGGGAGGCGCGGCCTTCAACAAGGAGATCGAGAAGTTCTTCTACGACATACAGTTTCCTTACACGGTCGGCTACGGGATGACGGAGTGCGCCCCTATCATCGCCTATGCCAGCCACGCGGAGAAGAAGCTCGGATCCTGCGGCAAGGCGGCTCTGAATATGGAGATAAGGATCGACTCCCCTGACCCTGAACACATCGAAGGAGAAATCCAGGTCCACGGGCCGAACCTCGCCCTGGGCTATTACAAGAACGAAGAGGCCACCAACTCACTCTTTACCGAAGACGGCTGGATGAGGACCGGAGATATGGGCGTCATCGACAAGGACGGCTACCTGTTCATCAGGGGCAGGTCGAAATGTATGGTTCTCGGTCCGAACGGCCAGAACATCTACCCTGAGGAACTGGAATCGGTGATCAACTCGTTCGCCTACGTGGTAGATTCCCTGGTCATCGAGGAGAACGGCGGCCTCACTGCTCTCGTCTACCCTGACTACCATCAGGGAGAACTTGACGGAATGAACCGCCAGGACCTTGAGCAGACACTGACGGCACAGCTTCCGGAGATGAACAAAGAAATCCCTAACTACGCTCAGATCAGAAAGATAGAATTTATGCCGGAAGACTTCGAGAGAACCCCTAAGCGCAGCATCAAGAGATACCTTTACCAGAGAAAATAATGGAGAAGTTCGACCAACGATATCTTGAAATGGCCGAGGTTTGGGCCAAGAATTCCTATTGCAAGAGACGCAAGGTAGGAGCTCTGCTGGTCAAGGACAGGATGATTATCTCGGACGGCTACAACGGCACTCCTTCCGGTTTCGAAAACGTCTGCGAGGACGAGAACGGGGTGACGAAGCCCTATGTCCTGCACGCCGAGGCGAACGCCATCACGAAAGTCGCAAAGTCCGGCAACAACAGCCTCGGAGCGACTCTCTACGTGACCGCCTCCCCCTGCATCGAATGCTCGAAACTGATCATTCAGGCGGGCATCAGGAGAGTCGTCTACAAGGATGAATACAGACTTACCGACGGCGTCGACCTGCTCCGCCAGGCCGGCATCGAAGTGGAAAAAATAGATTAACGAATGAAAAAGACATCCTCCGTCTGGATTGCCATACTTGGAATAGCCATCGGTGCGCTGACCGTGCTGGCATACGATTCCTACACTCAGAAAAAGCATCTGTACAAGACTCAGTACGAACAGTGGCGCAAACTCAATCTCATCCTCCAGCAGGTTGACAGAAATTACGTCGACACGGTCAACGTGGAGGATGTGACGGACGCCGCCATCACGGCGGCCCTTGCTGAACTGGACCCGCATTCGGTCTATATGCCTCCGGTCGAACTGACGGAAGCGGAAACGGACCTTGCAGGCAATTTCGATGGCATAGGCATCCAGTTCAACGTGCCGAACGACACTGCAATCGTGCTTGAGGTGATTCCGGGAGGCCCATCGGAGAAGGTCGGGCTTCAGCAGGGAGACAGGCTCCTCAAGGTGGGCGACAAGACCATAGCCGGAGTCAAGTTCCCGCAGGACAGTATGGTACGCAGGATGAAAGGCCCGGCCGGGACCAAGGTCACGGTCACTGTAGGACGAGGCAGGGACACAATCCCGTTCGAGATCACAAGAGGCAAGATTCCGGTACACTGCATAGACGCGGCCTTTATGGCCGATGACACGACGGGGTACATCAAACTGTCGAAGTTCTCCAGGACAACCTTCCAGGAATTTCTTGAAGCCAGCCAAAACCTTCTCTCGCAGGGAATGAAAAAACTGGTCTTCGACCTGAGGGACAACACCGGAGGCTATTTCGACCAGGCGCTCCTGCTCTGCAACCAGTTCCTCGACAAAGGAGACGAGATCGTCTATATGGAAGGCCTTCACCGCAAGAAGGAGGACTTTTCTGCAGACGGGAAAGGGTTGCTGAAAGACATTGCCCTCACCGTCCTGATTAACGAATCATCGGCATCCTCCAGCGAAATCTTCGCCGGAGCGATTCAGGACAACGACAGAGGAGTCATTATGGGCAGGCGCTCGTTCGGCAAGGGACTCGTCCAGGAACCGATCAACTTCAGCGACGGTTCAGGCGTGCGCCTTACGGTGGCAAGGTTCTACACCCCGTCAGGGCGGTGCATCCAGAAGCCATATTCGGACGACTACCAGTATGACATCTACAAGCGCTACGCCGACGGCGAGATGTACGACGCGGACAGCATCAAGGTTGACTCCACTGCGGCCTACACGACAGCCGGCGGCAGGACCGTCTATGGGGGCGGAGGAATCATCCCGGACGTTTTCGTCCCTCTGGACACGACGAGGGCCACGAAATTCTACATCGCCTGCAACAAGAAGGCTACGGCCATGAGGTTCGCCTCCGCGATGTTCGACAAGTACAAGGGAACGCTGACAAGCATAGACGATTTCGATGAACTCAACCGGTTCCTCGACAGAATCGGCCTGCCGGCGGCTTTCAAGGAATATGCCCGCACAACCGACGGGATCACCTGCACGGACAAGGAATGGGCCGACACGCAGACCTATCTTGTACCACAGGTGCGCGCGCTTGTCGGAAGATATTCAAAACTGGGCGAAAACGCCTTCTACAAGATGTACCTGAAGGTGGACAACACCCTCAGGACGGCTATTGAATCGGACTCACGTAATCTTTTACATCCTGCGCGCTGACAGGATTGCCTCCAAGAATCATCAGACGTTCGACGACGTTGCGCAGCTCCCTGATGTTTCCGGTCCAGGACTTCTCCTGAAGCAAGGCTATGGATTCCGGAGAGAAAGTCTTGGCCGGCATCCCGGACTCCGTGCTGATCTGGCTGATGAAATATTCAACGAGAAGCGGGATGTCCGACTTCCTCTCGTCAAGGGAAGGCACCCTTATGACGATTACGCTCAGACGGTGGTAGAGGTCCTCCCTGAACCGCCCGGCCTCGATTTCTTCCTTGAGATTCTTGTTGGTGGCGGCGATGACCCTGACATCGACCGTTATGTCCTTGTCGCTGCCGACCCTCGAAAGTTTCTTCTCCTGAAGGATGCGCAGAACCTTGGCCTGCGCCGCAAGGCTCATATCCCCTATCTCGTCCAGGAACAGAGTGCCGCCGTCCGCCTGTTCGAATTTACCTTTATGCTGCTTTATCGCTGAAGTGAACGCGCCCTTCTCGTGTCCGAACAGTTCGCTTTCGATCAGTTCCGAAGGTATCGCCGCGCAGTTCACCTCGATGTAAGGCATCGCGCTTCTCGCGCTCTGTTCGTGGAGGCTTCTGGCAACCAGTTCCTTACCCGAACCGTTCGCACCTTCTATCAGCACTCTGGCATCGGTCGGCGCCACCTTGGCGATTATGTCGCGCACGTGACAGATCGGTTCGGACTCGCCTATCATCCTCTGTCCGTAAACCTTCTTCTTCAGGCTGCGGTTCTCGGAAATGATTGTGGCCTTCTCGGAGGCGTTCTTTATCGTAATCAGTATCCTGTTGAGGTCCAGAGGTTTCTGGATGAAGTCGAAGGCTCCTTTCTTGATGCATTCGACGGCCGTGTCGATGTCAGCGTGGCCGGAAATCATCACTATCGCGGAGTCGACACCCTCGGCCAGCATCTTTTCAAGGACCTCCGTACCGTCCATTCCGGGCATCTTGATGTCGCAGAAAATCACGTTATACCTTTCCTTGTCCACCATCTTGAGAGCCGCAGGCCCGTCTTCAGCCACATCGACATCGTAACCTTCATCGCACAGAATCTCCTTCAGCGAATTCCTGATGGCCCTTTCATCGTCAACAATCAATATCTTCATTGGAAATACCTTAATTTTCAAAACAAAACCTGAATACAAATATCGGACAAAATTCCTGAAAAATTAATAATTTTGCCTTATGAATATACCTGACATAATCATAGCCGTCGACGGCTACTCATCCACCGGCAAAAGCACATTCGCCAAACTGATAGCGGAGCGGTTCTCCTTCCTGTACCTCGACTCGGGGGCCCTCTACCGCGGAGTCACCCTTTTCGCTCTTGAGAAGGGTCTCATCGCCGCCGACGGAAGCATCGACGAGGCCGGTCTGAAAGCCGCCCTGCCGGCGCTGGAACTCGATTTCCGCTCAACCAAGACGGAGAAAGGCACCTTCATCGGCGACCGCTGCATCGAGCCGGAGATCCGCACCCTCGAGGTGTCCTCCCACGTCAGCCCCATCTCGGCGATCCCTTTTGTCAGGGAATATGTCGACGAGCTCCTGCACTGTTTCGGACGCAGGAAACGCGTCGTGATGGACGGCAGGGACATCGGCACGACAGTCTTTCCTGAAGCTGAAATCAAGATATTCATGACGGCCAGCGCTGAAGTCAGGGCGCGAAGGCGTTTCGACGAGATGAAAGCCAAAGGACAGGATCCGAAGATGGAGGATGTGATGAAGAACCTTCAGGAACGGGACTACATCGACTCGCACCGCGAGGTCTCCCCTCTCTCAAGAGCTGCCGACGCATTTGTGCTCGACAATTCGGATATGACTCTGCACGAGGAACTTGTGTGGTTCCAGGGGCTTGTCCGGGGCAGGTTCGGGATTCTTGAACTGTAATAAATGAGACTCAAGGTCGAGATAGAAAAGCATTCGGGATTCTGCGGCGGAGTCATCAGGGCCATCGGCAAGGCCGAGAAGTTCCTTGACGAAGCCGGAGGGCGCAGGCTGTACTCGCTCGGTTCCATAGTCCACAACGAGGCTGAACTGCACAGGCTGGGCGAGAAAGGTCTTGTAACGGTCAGCAAGGACGAGATGCGCGGCATACCGCCGTCCGAGACGCTGCTCATCAGGGCGCACGGAGAACCGCCGGAAACATATTCATCGGCGGAGAGACTTGGGCTGACGGTCATCGACTGCACCTGCCCCGTCGTGCTGAAACTGCAGCAGAGCATCAGGGAGGCTTACAGGCGGGTCAAGCCGCAGGGAGGTCAGGTGGTCATATTCGGAAAAATCGGACACGCAGAGGTGCTCGGGCTGCTCGGGCAGACAGGGGGAGATGCGACCGTGGTCGAGGACCTTCCGATGCTGCTTGAAGCGCTGAAGGACGGGGCCATCCGCACAGACGCGCCGATCGAAGTCTTCTCGCAGACCACCAAAAGCCCTTCTGAATATGCCTCCGTCTGCAATGAACTTTCACTTCGGGCGGAAGCCGGACTGAGAATCCACGACACGATCTGCTCGCAGGTCGCGTCCAGACACAAGGAACTGTCGGAATTCGCCGGACAGCACGATGTCGTAGTCTTCGTTTCCGGGGCTTCCAGTTCAAACGGGAAAGTGCTCTGCGACCTCTGCCGCTCGATCAACAGGCGTACCCACCACATCTCGGATCCTGCGGAGATTGCCCCTGAATGGTTTTCCGGTGCGGAATCCGTAGGCGTCTGCGGCGCCACATCCACTCCGGGATGGCTGCTGGAGAAAGTCGCGAAGGCGATCGGAGAACTTTAGGAGAGCGTTCTCCGCAAGCGAAGAACGCTCATCAATAAGAATTTTTTGCAAGAAAAACTGCAAATAGTTAAATTTGCGCCCGAAACGATTGCGGTTCAATCCTTTGAAGATTAAATTCATTACATATTTTTATGGCAACAACAGCAGATTTTAAAAACGGCCTTTATCTCAATTTCAACGGCAAACCTTGCCAGGTAGTGTATTTCCAGCACGTAAAGCCGGGAAAGGGTCCGGCCTTCGTCAAGACAAAGCTCCGCAACCTTGAGAACGGAAGAATCCTGGAGAACACCTTCACTGCAGGTGCCAAGATTGATGTCATCAATGTTGAAAGGCGCCCTTACCAGTTCCTCTATTCTGATGAGGACGGATTCAACTTCATGCACGAGGAAACCTACGAGCAGATTCATCTGCCTCACGATGTAGTTGAGAATTCGGACCTTATGAAAGAGGGCCAGCACGTCGAGATGATGTTCGTGGTTGAGCCTGAGGAGAAGTGCCTCACCTGCGAGCTTCCTACCTATGTTACGCTTGAGGTGACCTACACAGAGCCGGCAGTGAAGGGTAACACCGCCTCCACCAGTGCCCTTAAGGAATGCACGCTTGAGACCGGTGCCAAGATCATGGTTCCGCTCTTCATCAACCAGGGTGACAAGATCACCGTCAACACCACCGACCGCTCCTACGGCCAGAGAGTGTAATCCCTGCAGACAACGAATCTGAAAGAGAACGGCTTCCGGCCGTTCTCTTTTTTTGTTTGTTGGAGGAAATGATTGTCCACAATTATGCCCAAGTTTTGTGGGGACAATCTTTCACCTCCGTCCGTTTCCCCTTTCAGCTCCTTCTATTCTCAGTGACGGGATTATATTCAAGCATATCCACTTCTGTCACACGGGTTGATGAGCGTGACGGAAGCGTTTCAAGGCGATATCGACGCGGTCATAATGAGTAGAGTGTATGACATGAGCGAATATGGGGGATAATAACCATATAGTTGCGCAAGGTTAGAGGGGTGATTTCCTCAGTAGCGGAGAAAATTTTGTGCAGCCGTGGCGGATAACTAATTGACAGTCAGCGAAAACAAAGATGGTCTGGTACTGAAATCGGCACCAGACACATGTTCTTTTACCTCATTATCAAGGGGTTATCCGCCACGGCTGACGGGCTCGGCCGGGAGTCAACTGACAGATTTGCACCTGTAAATCATCAGAACGGTTTTTCCGAGCAAATCCGCGTCGGACTTAGGATGCATCATATTGGGATTTTTTTCGGATAATCAGTTTGAGGACAATTTGAGGCTTATTTTTGAAATCAGCCCTTCACGCATTTCATGGGTATGGAAGGGTTGACTCTTCAAGAATATGTTATGGCAAAATAAATTTAGATTTGCGAAGAATTGAACATTTTGTTAAGGACTTTTAGACATTTTGCTATGATAATTTAAACATTCTGAAATGGAAAATCGGAGCCTAAAATCAAAAGTTGCGGAATGAATGAAAAAAGCAGGCTGGACAGTAGGTCCAGTCTGCTTTGAGTGTATTATTTCGCGAGAATCTTACTTCTTGAGTCCGAAGAAGATTGCACGTGGCTTGGCACCTTCCTTAGTGGAAATGGTGACAGGCGTATCAGCTGTAAGCTCGACAGGGATCTCGAATGTATACTTGTCGGAATCCGCAACGGTGATGGTGTAAGGAGCGTTTCCGGTTGCGCCGTCATTTGCTGCGATATCCTGTTCCATACTCATGGTACCTGCCGTGGTGGCCAAGGAGAAGGTAAGTGTGGTAGCATTGCCCTTCCAGGCAACAGCATAGAAGGAAACTTTCTTTGTGCCGGCAGGGATGGTCACAGTTATGCTGCCTGCCTTCTTGCTCGTTCCGATCTTGAGAACCTTCTGGTCCGCGACACCGTTGATGGTGGCAACGCCGTCATCATAGGCATTCGCGCCGAGAGTATAGTTCAGGTCGATGGAATAAGGGTTCGTGTCAGGAGTAGGATCAGGGTCGACACTTCCGGACTCATGAGAGACATAGAAGCAGCCGTCAGCCTCGACAAGGCCCTTGTAGCTGGTCTTGTAGCAGACGATGGTGAGGTTGTCACCTTCCTTGACACCGAGAGTACCGAACTGGCCCTTTGCTCCGCCCCAACCGGTCTTCACGCCATAGACGTAAACCTCGGTGGTGCCGTCGGTCAAAGCGAAGTTGCCGTAGGTCTCAAGGTCGTACTTGGTGTTCGCCTCGGTGCTCTTGGCGACTTTACCTGAAATTCTGTAATATTTCGTCTTGTCGTCGGTGAGATTGCGGAAGTCTGCGAGGGAGATGTCCGTCACCTTGATGTGGTTTTCAACGGTCACGTTCTTCAGTTGGGCGGTACCGTTGTAGGAAGTCTTCGGGCCGACAACGGTGACGATGTCACCTTCGCTGATGCCCATAGTCTTCCACTGCTTTGACTGTCCCTTGCTGTCAAGAACGCCATAGACATAGATCTCGCCGGTAGCATCCTTGATGTAGATGTTGCCGTAATCGCTGCCCTTGTCCTTGGTAATGTAACCGGTTGTCCTGTACTGGGTGTCACCGTCGGCGGCTGCGAGGATGTTGTCGATCGTTGTCTCGATGATGGCTCCCTTCTGGGAAAGTTCAGTCTGGGCTGAATATGTCTTGCCTGCGGAGGTCGTGTTGAACACGAGGGTGGTCGAACGGTCACCGCCGGCATTGGCCGCGGCATTGAAAGTCACAGTGGCATTGTTGTCTTTTGTCTCGATGGCAGAAACTGAGAGCCAGGACTTGGCATCGTCAGGAACAACCACGGTCACGCCGTCGCCCTTGCAGGTGAGGTAAGCCTTGAACTCGCCGCCCTCGAGAGGGAGAGCCGATGTGACGGAAACCGAGTCAACCTTGATGAGGGACTTCTCGATGGCGATCACGGTAACGTTGACCAGCTCGATGGTGCCGCTGTAAGTTTTCCTAGGGCCTTCAACGGTAACGATGTCGCCGACCTCGATTCCGAGGCTTGAGAAGTTCTTCTCAGCTCCGGTGGCGTCGAGAGTACCGTAGACATACACCTCGCCTGTGCCGTCATCGACGTACATATTGCCATAGGTGGTGTTGGCGATCTTGGTAACAGTACCCTTGATGCGGTAGGTAACACCGTCCTCGCCTGCATTGACAGTCGCGCAGGAGGAAATCGGAAGTTCAGTCTTCTCCGTCATCTGGAGGACATTGATGATCTGGGACACTCCGGCGCAGTTGAGGTGGAGCGTCGCTTCATTGGTTGAAGTGGCGGCTTCAGCCTTGAAGGTGACTTCTGTCTCACCGGCGGTTCCTGAAGCAGGAGTAACCGTGAGCCAGGCAGGGATGTCGCTGAAAGACCATTCATCGACCGCGTTGACCGTAATGGTCTGAGAACCGCCGGCCGCAGGGATTGCGACGTAAGAGGACGACACCTTGACTTCGTCAAGATAGCGCACGATGTCATCTTCGCAGCCGACTGCAAGCGAAAGACAGGCCACAAGGGCTGTGAAAATATGTTTGAGTTTCATATACTTCCTGACATTAATTAGTTGAACATATACTTGATACCAACCGAAGCATACCAGCACTGGCCGATTGCAGTGTAAGGCACGAAGGTCTGTGTGCTTCCGCTGTAAGCCGCAGGAGTCGAGAACGTGGCGTAGCCTTCGTTGTCAACACCCTCGTACTTGAGGATACGGCCCTCTCCGAGATCCGGGTTCATGTACTTGCTGACACCCCACTTGGAATTGAAGAGGTTGAGAAGGTTCTTGATGTCAAAGCTGAGCTGGAGAACATTGCTGCTCTTGCCGATGTTGACCTTGAAGTCGTGCTTGTAGCTGAAGTCGATCCTGTGGACCCAAGGGGAGTAAACGCTGTAAGCCTCGGCATACTTGCCCTGGTTCTTGCTCAGGTACTTGTCATTGTGGACATAGTCCATAAAGCGGTCGCGGTCGTCTTCGGAAACGAAGCGGAACTCGTTGTTGGCCACCTCAGCATCCGTAGGGATGTAGATAGCGTCGTAGTTGTAACCGTCACCGTTGATGTCATTGACAGTCATATAAGAATAGTTGTAACCGCCCCTCCAGGCCTCGTAGATGAAGCTGAAGTGGTTGCCGGACTTGTCGCTGTGGGTAAGGGAAGCGACAACTCGGTCAGGGGTGACATATTCAGAATTGTGCAGACCAGGATCGTTCGGACCGTTGACGGTGGCCATATAGTTGAGCACTGAAGAAGCGTTCGAACCAGGCATACCGGTAAGTTCCTTGGAAACGGTGTGGGTGTAGGCCGCCATAAGGCTGAGGCCCTCGACCGGACGCATGTTCACGGTGACGTTGGCTGAATAGCCGTAACCCTTGCTGGTGTTCTCGAGAACGTAGGCGTTAGGCATATTGGTTGTCTTGCCGTCCTTCTCGTAGGTCAGTTTGTAGTCCTGGTAGATGGCGCGGTTGTCAGCACCGTTGAATCTTGAGAAGCCGTCGGTGTCCTTTATGCTCCAGTCCCTGATGCAGACGGCGTTGATGGTCTTGTTGAAGATACCTTCAGCCGTGATGGAGAACGGGAACGAAGTAGGGAAAGAATAGTCGACAGCGAGAGAGGTCTTCCAGACCTGAGGCATCTTGAACTTAGGATCCACCGCTGAAATCTCGGAAGGAGCCGTGCCCTTGTCCGGAGTGATGGTGTCAGGATAACCCATGGAGATGAGTTTGTCGTGCAGCTGCTGACGGGTAAGAACTCCGCCGGCAAACTGGCTCATGTCGGTCAGTGTACCGCCGTTCTTTCCGGTGGCGTTGAGTTTGGCCTGGTACTGGACCATACCGGAGTTGGTAGGCATATTCGTGAAGAACACGAGAGGCAGACGGCCGGAGAAGAGGCCGGTACCGCCGCGGACCTTGAGGCTCTTGTTGCCGAGAACGTCCCAGTTGAATCCGACGCGCGGAGAAACAGTCAGGTTGGAGTTCGGCCACTTGCCTGTGTCAATGTGCTTTCCGTTGTAGTCCAGATCGTAGATCGCCTGGTTGGTCATCAGGTCCGAATTGTTGAAGAACAGACCGTCGAAGCGTACACCGTAGGTGAGTTTGAACTTGTCGGTCACGGACCACTCGTCCTGTGCATAGATTCCTGCCTTGCTGAAACGCACGCGGGCCGCAGGGTTGGACTCGCCGTCATAACCGTAGGTGAGGCAGACGATTGAAGGAGCGGCCTTGTTGATGAAATCGTCGAGGCTGTCGTAACGGTAGTAACCAGTACCGTTTCTCATATATGAGTTGTCGGCCATCTGGTACTCGTAGCTGAGACCGAAGGTCGCCTTGTGGTTTCCGGCATAGTAGGTGAGGTCATCTTTGACCGTCATCACGTTGTTGTGCACACCGTTGTTCCAGGTGAAGAGCTCGTAGCCGAGAGCCATATAAGTGGTGGAACCGTCTGAATCGAGTTTTCCGTCAGGACTCTTCTGCCCCTTGTCCATAATGTCGATGAACGGGAAGTCGGAAGAATTGGTCCCGCGGACATCGTCAAGCTGCGAATATGTGGCGAGGAACTGGTTGGACATCTTGTCAGAAATGCGGCTGTTGAGGTCGAGAGACCAGGTGTTCACCAGATTGTCAAGCGAGTACATCGAATTGGCGAAGGACATCGCGTAAAGAGACGTACGTCCGTAGGCTGAACGTGAGCCGCCGTCCATTGAAGATGAGTTCGGAGCGGTCCAGGCCTTGTTCAAGGTGTGGTTGTAACGTACTGCGAGATGGTTGTTGTCGTTGATGTTCCAGTCGACGCGGGCGAGAATCTTGTTGTTGCTCTCGTCTGCAGGGAATGATGTGTAGGAACCTGTGTCGTAACCATATTCATTCTTCACGAAGTCGGAGACCTTCTGAAGGTCGGCGAGGGTGGTACGTGAAAGGTAGGCCGTAGAGTTGCCTATGCCGTCCTCGGAGCCTCTCCAACGGTTGGCTACCGTAGGGGTCTTGGCATATTCGAAGTTCACGAAGAAGAAGAGCTTGTTCTTGATGATAGGGCCGCCGAAGGTCATACCGTAGATGGTGTTGCGGTCCTTGTCGCGGGCGCCGGAGATCTGGGTTCCGTCAACGGTGTCGCCACGCATATATTCATTCTTGTGGTAAACGTAGGCGCTTCCCTTGAAGGTGTTGGTACCGGACTTGGTGATGGCGTTGACGCCGCCGCCGATGAAGTTGGTCTGGCGCACGTCGTAAGGAGAGATGACAACCTGGAGTTCATCGATGGCGTCGATGGAGATAGGGCTGCCGCCGCCAGGGAGGTTGGAGCTCAGACCGAAGTTGTTGTTGAAGTTAGCGCCGTCGACCGTGAAGTTGGCTGTACGGCCGTCAGATCCTGCGAAGCTCATTCCGTTTCCGCCGTAAGGGGAAAGCCTTGTGACATCGGTGATGCTCCTGCTGACCGTAGGAAGGGCAGCGATCTGCTCGTCGTTGATGTTCGTGGCGGCGCCTGTCTTCTCGACGGCGAACTTGGTACCTGAGGTGGAGACGACAACGGCTTCCGAAAGCATCTGGCTGTCATCCTTCAACTTGGCGTTGAGGTTGTACGCTTCCGCAAGCTGGAGAGTTACGTCCGTGTAGGTTACGGACTGGTAGCCGAGACAGCTTACCTCAACTGAGTAAGGACCGCCTGAACGCATACCGTTGATGAAGAATCGTCCTTCAGCGTTGGCGGCAGCATAGTACTGCGTGCCGGAAGGAGTGTGAACCGCAATCACGGCTGCACCCGGAACGGGGTTGCCACTTGCATCGACCACCTTACCGTTCAATGAAGACGTGGTGACCTGAGCGAAGGCCGTGATTCCGACAAGGGCTGCGACTAGCGCGGCAAATCCCTTTTTGAGAAACTGAACCATAGATTTGTAGATAAATAAAGTATTGAATTTAAATGTTAAATCTACACACCAATCAACTTGCGAAATTAACACATTTTCTCCGTTTGGTAAAATTTTATTTAAGTGACCGCTTGGATTTATCCGGAAAAGTGATACCTTTGCATTCCGAAAATGTGGAGAGATTTGTATGCTTGCAACCACACTAAAAAATGCTAAAAATTTTTCATGCTGTGTTTTTGGTGTATCTCCACGTATTCCGCACAATACGCTGGAGTTTTTTTGTGTCCCCGCGTAAAGGATGACTGCACGAATTTAAAAACATAAAGCATAATGAATTACTTGTTTACTAGCGAATCGGTGTCCGAGGGGCACCCGGACAAGGTGGCGGACCAGATTTCCGACGCGATTCTCGATGAATTCCTCCGCCAGGACCCGGAGGCGAAAGTGGCCTGCGAGACTTTCTGCTCGACCGGGCTTGTGGTGATCGGCGGCGAAGTCCGCTCGGAAGAGGCCTATGTGGACATCCAGAAAGTGGCGCGCGGCGTGATCAACCGCATCGGCTACAACAAAGCCGACTATATGTTCGACGGCAATTCCTGTGGGGTGCTTTCGGAGATTCACGAGCAGAGCCAGGACATCAACCGCGGCGTGGTGCGCGAGAACCCTGAGGACCAGGGCGCGGGCGACCAAGGAATGATGTTCGGCTACGCCTGCAAGGATACGGAGGACTTTATGCCGTTGCCGCTGTACCTTGCGCAGACCACACTGCAGGCTCTTGCCGACATCCGCCGCAGCACCCCGGAACTGATGCCTTACCTGAGACCGGACTCAAAGTCCCAGTTCACAATCGAATATGACGGGCAGCATCGCCCGGTGCGGGTGCACACGATCGTGGTCTCGACCCAGCACGATGAGTTCGTTGCCGATGAACTTGGGAATATGCCTTATCAGGAGGCTGTCCGCCAGTTCGGGCAGGACAGGGTTGACAGCGCAATGCACTACAAGATCGAGAAGGATGTCAGGAACATCCTTATTCCAAAGGTAAAGGCCGCCCTTCCTCCGCAGACCGCCGCCCTGTTCAAGGACGACTTCATCCTTCACGTCAACCCGACCGGGAAGTTCGTGATCGGAGGCCCTGCCGGTGACACCGGTCTGACCGGAAGAAAGATCATCGTGGACACCTACGGCGGCAAGGGCGCGCACGGCGGCGGAGCCTTCTCCGGCAAGGACCCGAGCAAGGTCGACCGTTCAGCGGCCTATGCGGCGAGGTACATAGCCAAGAATATGGTCGCTGCGGGGGTCGCAAGCGAGATGCTTGTCCAGGTCGCCTACGCCATCGGCGTGGCGAGGCCCGTGAGCATATTCGTGGACACCTACGGCACCGGCATCGTACCTGACGCTCTGATTGCAAAGAAGATAGAGGAGCTCTTCGACCTCCGCCCGGCCGCTATCATACGCAAGTTCGAACTCAAGAACCCTATCTACGAACCGACGGCCGCCTACGGTCATTTCGGCCGCAAGCCTTACACCAAAGCCGTGAAAGTCGGGAAGCCTGGTCACCAGACCGAGAAACTCGTGCAGTTCTTCGGCTGGGAGAAGCTCGACGCCGTCGAAAGCGTCAGGAAAGCCTTCGGACTGTAGACGGTCAGAACTTCAGGCACCATCTGACCGATGGCATTATCGGCATTATGCTCACCTGCTTCCACTGACCTTTGTCGTTGAAAACCATATAGGCATTGTGGCGGTTCAGAACATTGAACACGGAGAACGACCAGGATGAAATCCGTCCGCTTCTTTGTGTCTCGATCGTGTAGGCGCAGTCGATTCTGAAATAGTCCTTCATCTTCCAGCCGTTCTTGTCCGTCATCTCATAGCGGTTGTAGTTGAGAATTTCGACCTCGTCAGGGAATGAAACACTTCCCGAACGCTGATCCGAAATTCTAAGTTCTTATTTGTTTCCATAGTTGCAAAGGTAATCACTTGCCTCGGACTATGGAACCCACCTATGACTTAGACACGGGAAATTGCAGGTGAGCCAAAAAAGTTTACCAGTTTTCATATAAGTATAGTAATCAGTTCAGCATTATTCCTTTACTTGTAAAGTTAGCGTTTCTAATCAGAAAAACAAATATAATTCTGATTATCCGCAATTATGCCCAAGCCATTCAAGTCTGTCCTTCATCTTCGCACTTGTTCCGTTGCACTTAAACAACGAGTCCACTAAGCAGCAAGATTTATTGCGTGGGAACTATAGATTTGATTATCTGTGATTTAGCTATTTGTCTTTAGGAGAATCCTCCTTAAGACAAATAGCTAATTTATTATGATTCAAGCTATTATTCCTCACGCCCCCCTTATTCTGCTGGGTATTTTTGCGGATAATCATTCAGAATTTGTGAGAATTTATAGCATAGAACGTGGATTTATACGGGAATAAAGGACGGACTCGCATAGCTTGAGCATATGTGCGGGTAATCAGTTTTTTTTGCAAGCCAAATAAAAAAAGCATATCTTTACTCGACAATTAAATCGTTATCAAAACAAAACACTCTAAACGTGTCATAATTATGGACAACACCGTTAAACTATTAATTTCATTGATTTGTATTTGCGCAGTATCCTGCACAGAAGATCGTTATAAGCCCTTGGCAACATTAGAGAACGAATCCTATTATTCAATTACAAAAAAAACAGCAACTACGAGAAGCGCTTTAACGATAGATACCTCTTTAGTTAAGAGTAAAAAAGTGTTGACCAGCGACGTACGAGACATCCTAGAAAGCCTTCTTGATAAAAAGGAAATGTACCACAAAAAAAGTTATTCCCTAAACACTATTCAGAAAAACGGGTATCCAATGCTTCACATCGTCAACTACAACAACGGAGGGTGGGCAATAATCGCCGGAAATAAAAGGACAGAAAACCAGATTCTCGCAATGAGTGAAAACGGGCGGTTTGACCCTGATAATATCACAAATTCAAATGTCGCTTCTTGGTTTGCAATGCAACTTGCCCAAATGGAAAATGTTGAATTTGAGGATGAATGCAGAGAAGTTGGTGACAATATGACATCTCTAACCTCACTTCCGCCATTCGATGATGAATATGTCTGGGTTAGACTTCCGATGGAGTCCCAAGTGACAACTACGCTTATTTCCGATGTCGGACATCTTTTAACAACTAAATGGGGGCAATGTTATCCGTGGAACTATAAGTGCCCGTCCATCAACGGGCAAACGACGCAGACAGGCTGTGGTGCTGTCGCCGTAGCACAATTGCTTTACTACTACCATAACTTTCTGGGTGTTCCAAGCGGCCTTTATCATAACATAGTTCCAGAATACATTTCACATGGGAATTATTATACGTTGAACGTAGCGAAATCTGATTACAATACGAATTCTGCAAGATGGAATGAAATGGCAACAACGTCCCATTTACGCGACTCATCCACCGATTATGTGGGAGATTTGATGATTGACATAGGAGAAAGAGTGGAAATGAAATATTACTCTGACGGGAGTTATTCGAATATTACAAACGCGAGAAGCGCTTTCTTAACCTACGGCCTTTTATGTAGCGTTGCTGACTATAGTTCCTCAAATGTCATCTCATCGCTGAATAACCGAAAACCAGTATATGTCCGTGCTCATGGCTCCAATGCTGGAGGACATGCTTGGATCATCGATGGTTATAAATGCTATCGCACGCAAACTGACACGCCTTATAAATGGGAGATAATGCAAACAGATTCTTTGCAATTCTATAATAACTTGGACTACGATTATGTTTTAAGTTCAGAAGACAAAGAAAGACTGTATCCCGAAGTATATGATGGGCAGATTGATCATAATTACGATTATTTTGACACGTACTACTTGAAAATGAATTGGGGATATAACGGGAATGGGGACTCCAACGATTATAACACAGGATGCTATTCCTGGACGGTCAATGGAGGTACTTATAATTCGTCTCCTATGATTATTTATGGCTTTACCCCCGCCAACTAGAAGCTGATTTAACCGTATGCTTTTTATGAGAAAAGAATCTGGCCTTATATTTCTGGTATCGCTATTCGCAATTGTTTCCTGCGTTGAGTATGTCAACCTGGACAGCAGCAAGGAAATGCCGGTGGTTGTCAACTGTGTGCTGACAAGGGATTCTGTGCAGACGATGAAACTTTCGAGGATGAGAGTGTTGTATGGGGCTGATGACACTCCTGTCGAAGAAGCCACTGTCCTCCTGCAGGAAAAGGACAATAAAGGAGCCTATAGGACAATGGTGAAATTCCATCGTGCGGAAGGAATAAACTGGGAGGCCAAATTCCAGCCTGAGTACGACACGGAATACCGGCTTGTCGTGAATATTCCGGGAGAAGAAGAAATCACTGCAACAACGCGGTTTCCAGAGGATCTGATGCTGATACAATGTCCCAGGATTGCTATGTTTTTAGAAGATTCTCTTATCGATGGGGGTCAGAAAGTTCCGGCGTACATTATGTATACGGCAGAAGTAAGGAAGGGTAAGTATTACAAGAACTGGAAGGGCTACGAAAAAGAAGATGGTGTTCCTTTCAAAGCCTACATCGAGGCATCTGAGACACCCTGTAAAATCTGGGTGTTCTCGCACACCGACACAACTCACGTAAGACTCGACGACAACTTCTTCTTCAAAGTTCCCCAGTCAACTCAACCGTTCTCCGAATATGTGGCAACAAACCACCCTGGAGCCGATCGGTTCAACCTGGCTTCAGGGAGACTCGCAGACTTGCATTATTGGAATCGCCCGAACAAACCATATTGGAAGCAGGATCCCTCAAAAGTGCTTAAGGCAAATTATAGCCAATGGTGTACGTATCTTTATCCTGACATCCCGATATTCAGCGGTTTTGTAAGAATCGACCATCCGGCCAATTTTCGGAACGGATTAAGTGAGAATGATTTACTGAACAGTTGTTTCTATTCGGACAGGAGTTTCTTCATCAGCGGTGACTACTCGGACAATCTTCATTCAAATTTTGAAGTAACTTATTATTTTGATTATATACGTCGTATTATATATTCAAGCAATTTATCCTTCCTTAACGAGGTGCATTTCGTATCGGAGGAGTATGACACCTATCTGCGTGAAATGTATGTAACGATACAAAACAACAATGATTTTATCCTCGCTTCATACGACTACGGCAACGCTTACACAAACATTGTCGGAGGAGTCGGGATTTTCGGTGCAGATAACATCACGTGGGACATGGAAGAATCTTTCAGCAGATTCGATGAGGATAGACTCGTGTTTTGGGAAAACCTGTACAAGGGCGGGCAATAAGGTACCCGCCCTTGTACAGGCTATCTTTTGCCCTTGCTTGAAAATTCTTTAAAAGTGCTTTTCCTGATTCAAGATCAAACCTCAAGTTTGTACCCTTCTCTGTACTCGTAGTGAAGGAGCTTGCCGGCCTCTTCATCGTGCATGAACTTCTGTACGACAGGGTTCCACACCAGAGGGCGGCCTAGCTCGCGGGCGATGTTGCCCAGATTGCAGACAGTGCAGGAAGAATGTCCCACCTCGACAGGGACGTTCGGATCGATTCTCGATTTGACAGACTCGATGAAAACTCTGTGATGGCCGGCTCTGGCCTCGTAAGGAATGCTGTCGTCCTCGACCTTCATGTCGAACTTAGGATCGGAAGCCGTAAAACGGCCGCGGCCGACCTCTATCCACCCGTTCTCTCCGTAGAATCTGACACCGGGGCCCTCCGCAAGAGGCTGTTCGGTAAGGACTGTGCCGTTGTCGTACTTGTAGGTAAGGTGTTCATAGTAGCCGTAGCCGGCAGGAATGATTTCGCAAGGGCCTGAAAGATCCTTCCCGAGTCCCCACTGGGCGATGTCGAACATATGAGCTCCCCAGTCGGTCATGAGTCCGCCGCCGCATACCTTGTACCAACGCCAGGCTCCCCAAAGCTGTTCATCGTGTTCAGGACTGACGATCGGATCCAGGTCGGAATGGTAGTACACCGTCTCGGGAAGAGGGCCCAGCCACTTGTCCCAGTTAAGGCCGGCAGGAACTTCCATATGAGGGAGCCTGCAAGGTTCCGGGCTTCCGCTTTCCTTGTTGATGTCATTTCTTCCGACATAAACCATAACCCTCTCTATCTTGCCGAGTTCTCCTTCGCGTACAAGATTCGCGGCGTGGACGAACTCGCTGCTGGACCTCTGCTGGCTGCCCACCTGGAGGATGCGGTTGTACTTGCGCACAGCCTTGACGAGCATCTGACCTTCATAGACGGTGAGGGTCATCGGCTTTTCAAGATACACGTCCTTCCCGGCCTTGCAGGCGGCGATGGCTATGATTGCGTGCTGATGGTCGGGAACCGCGATGACCACTGCGTCCACGTCCGGACGTGCGAGCACATCCTGATAATCTTCATAAACATCAACCTTGACTTTCTTCTCGCCTTTTGCCGTGTAATGGTCTTTCACCCTTCTTATGAAACGGTCACGCTTCACGTCATAGACATCGCATCCGCACACGACTCTGACATCCTCCATCTGGATGAAACTGCTCAGGAGATACATAGCCTGCTGGCCGAGTCCGATGAATCCGAGCCTTATCGCATCGTTGGCGGAAGACTTGGCAGCCTTTGTTGACTTTGATGCGGCCTCAACCACTCCTGCAGGCATCATGGCGCCTGCCGCGCCAAGGGCCGAAACCCTAAGAAAATCTCTACGTAACATAAAAATGGTTATTAATTCGGTTATTATTCTTATTCTCCGCGATCCAGTTCGCGGCGGATGTCCTTTTCCTTGATGGAGGCACGCTTGTCGTAGACCTTCTTGCCCTTGGCTAGAGCGATGACAAGCTTGGCGAGGCCCTTGTCGTTGATGAACAGCTTGGTGGCCACGATGGTCAGGCCCTTCTCCTTGACAGACTGCCTCAGATTCCGCAGTTCCCTTTTGGTCAGCAGCAGCTTGCGGTCACGCTTCGGCTCGTGCTGGCCCCAGGATCCCCAGAAGTACTGGGCGATGTTCATCCCCTTGACGAACAGTTCGTTACCTACGAAATAGCAGAATGAATCCACCAGAGAAGCCTTGCCCATACGGATGGACTTGATCTCGGTGCTGACCAGACATATTCCCGCCACATAGGTTTCGAGGAACTCGTAGTCGAACGAGGCCCTGCGGTTCTGTATTTCAATCTTATGTTCTTTCTGCTTCGGCATATTCAATGAAATTAAGATGTCCCGCTTCCGTCGGAGGGGACGCAACTTTACAAAGATAAGCACTTTTCTTGGTGTTGCGGCTAAAATTGTGTAAGTTTGTCTATTCTTGCACATTGAGCAAAAATATTCAAAAATCAAGAGATATGATGAAAAAGATCATTGTGGCGGCTGTCGCCGTCGTGACGCTGTTCCTCGCCGGATCCTGCGCCAGGTACAAGTATGAAACGGTCAAGGGTGACCCGATGAACACCAAGATCT
>CAVCDF010000011.1:0-5175 GCA_963600795.1 Anaerotignum sp.
GGATGTACATGTACCAGACTTTGGGGCTGCGGTTCCTGTAGGCTCCGCGGACAAGCCTTGTGTAGTGATGCGAAAGGGTGTCGAGCCTGGCCTTTATGGCATCGATCTGTTTCTCCTTTGAGGCGATTGCCGCCGAATGCGCAGCTATGGCCTTGTCGCTTTCTTCGACCAGCTGCCTTCTTGAAGCCACCTTGCGGCTGATGATGTTGAGGCGTTCCAGGGCGCCGGCGCTCTTCGCGGCGTTGTCCCTGAGCTGTCCGTCAAGAATGGCTATCTCCTTTTGCAGCCGCTCCTTCCGGGCCTCCTGGCTACGGGTGTCCTGTGAATATGCCTGCGTCCCTCCCGCCATCGTGGCGGCGAGAACTGCAATGAAGATGAATATTCCTGTTCGGGCCCTTGTCATATCAAGCTACTTTCCTTCCGCTTTCCTGGCCGCGGCCTGGGATGCATAGACCTTGGCGAGGTCAGTCTCTCCCAGGGCTTCCAGTATGGCGGCATAGTGTTCGAGGCAGGTTGAACTTTCCTTCGCTCCGTAGAGAATCGCGTGCTTGAACTGCGCCTTGGCCTCCTGGTCTTTCCCGAGAAGGTGCAGAATCCAGCCGTATGTGTCGAGGTAGGTCGGATTGTCGGGCTCCTTCTCGACTGCCTTTCTGCTCATCGCGCAGGCTTTCTTCAGCTTCTTGCCCACAAGCGCCAGATAGTAGGCGTAGTTGTTCAGCGCCGGCGCATATTCCGGATTGATCTTCAGGACTTTTTCATAGACCTTGAACGCTTCTTCCCCCCGTCCCATCTCGTGGTACATGTCACCGATGGAGGACATCGCCGGGACCGTCAGCGAAGTGTCGCCCTGTGCGATTTCGATTATCCTCCTGTTGTTGTCTATTATGCCCTGCCAGTTTTCCCGGTTGTAGCAGGCCACGTTCTTGATGTCGAGGAATTCAGTTCCGGAGGGGAACTTCACCAGAGCGCTGTCGCAGGCCGTTTCCACTGAGTCCCAGTCCTTGAGCGTCGCGAGCAGCTGAATGTAGGTCAGGGTGGCGTTCCGGCTTTCAGGATATGCTTCCATGTTCCTGCGAAGGAGTGTCCTGGCCTTGTCGTTCATTGCGTTGGAGTACCAGTAGAGCCCCGAAGCGAGAAGAGCCGAACTGTCGGACGGATGTGTCATCACCAGCTTGTCGAACAGACTGTCCATCTGAGGCTTGACACTCTGGACATAGCGGATGTCGGTGCGGTTCGCCAGCATTTCCAGGTACTGCACCTTTGTCCTCACGTCAGTCTCCTTGTCGGAAACGAATATGTCCGTAAGTTTGAAGAATTCGGGGAACTGCCTTTTGTTGCGGTAGACCTCGGCCTTGCCGAGAACGGCCGGAATGTAGTTGCCCTGCAGTTCAAGAGCTTCATCGTAGTAGGCGATGGCCGCGCTGTCCTTGTATTCGGCCATCGAATGGTCTCCCAGTTTGGTCAGCACATAGGGCGAGGAGAATTCCTTGTTGTAGTCTTCCAGAACTTTCAGCGCTTCGGCCGGCTTGTTCTGCCGCAGCAGGATGTCGTATTTCGTTGCCGTGACGTTCTCGCTCCTGCCAAAGGCAGCGTCAATCTGCTCCAGCGCGTCGAGAGCCTTGCCATATTCATTTCTCTTCAGGTAGAGGTTGACGAGCGTGAAGTAGATGTCGTTGTTCTTCGGAAACTCCTTGAGCAGTTCTTCGTAGGTCGCTACCGTCAGGTCGTCCTCACCGTCCATCGAATATGCCCGCGCTAGTCTTTCCTTGTACCAGAAGTTGGTGGAGTCCAGCTCCGCGGCCTTCCTGAAGGCTGTCTTCGCTCCGGCGATGTCGTTCGTGAACAGGCGGCAGATTCCGAGGTAGTAGTATGCAGCATCGTATTCCGGACTGCCGGCCGTGATTTTCTCCAGCCTGTCCGCCGCCTGCTTGTATTCCCGGGCGTTGATTTCGGCCACCGCATCGATCAGTTCGCCGTCCGCGCTTTTACCCTTGTCCGCCGTCTGAGAGTATGCCGTGCCGATCCCTGTCAGCCACGCCGCAGCGACCGCACAGAACAATCTTATGGCCTTTATTGCAATCTTCCTGGTCATTCCTTCTGAAAACATTGTTGCAGTTACAAAAATAACACTTTTTATACGAAAAAAGATGCGGCTGAAAACCACTTTCAACCGCATCTTTCTGTTTTGCCAATTCTATGCCGTCAGGCTGAATCCGCTAGAGATTCTCGTTGGCGCTCTTCCAGTCCTTCACTTCAGGGATGATGCCCAGGGTGATGATCTCGTCACGCATCTTGCAGAGGTGCTCGTAGGAAGCCTTGAGGGCCGCCATCTCTTCCTCAGTTCCTTCAGGATTGACGAAGCTTACGCCGTTGGCGTTGATGACTGTAGGCATGGCCATCATCACGTTCTTGTACTCCGCGTTGTTGACATAGGTGCCTGCTGGCCAGGTGAATTCCTCACCGCCCATTGCGGCCTCGATCATCTTCACGGCGTTGTAGGCAGGGCTCTGGAACGAGCTGCGGCCGCGGAGCTTGATGATGTTGGAACCGCCCTGGATCGTGGCGTGCTTGACGGCCTCGAACCTCTCGGCGGAAAGATTCATTTCGGAAAGCGGCTTGCCGTCGATCTTCACCTTGGAAGCGAAGACAGCCATAGCCTCGCCGTGTCCGCCGTAGGTGTGGGCGCCGGTGACCTTGTACTGAGGAACGCCGAATTCGGCGGCGAGCTCAGTCTGCAGACGGGTGGAATCCAGAGCCGCGAGAGTGGTGACCTGCGAAGGCTTCAGACCGGAGTGGAGAAGAACTACGAGTCCGGTGAGGTCCGCAGGATTGAAGATGACGACAACATGCTTCACATCAGGGCAGTACTTCTTGACGTTCTTACCGAAATCCTCGGCGATCTGGCAGTTGCCCTTGAGGAGGTCCTCACGGGTCATACCCTCCTTGCGAGGCGCTCCGCCTGAGGAGATGATGTACTTGGCGTCCTTGAAGGCGACTGCAGGGTCGGTTGTCCAGGTGATGTTGGCGCCGTCGAAAGCGCAGTGTGCCATTTCGGCTACAACTCCCTTGAGGCCCGGCTCGTAAACATCGTAGAGGCAAAGGTTAGGAGTAAGTTTGAGCATCATGGCTGTCTGAGCCATGTTCGATCCGATCATGCCGGCGGCGCCGACGATGACCAGCTTTTCATTTGTCAAAAATCCCATTGTAGAAAAAATTATGTTAAAATATCCTTGAATATTCAGATATTCAAATATCACGGCAAAGATAACAATTTCCGCCGTATATTGGTTGTAATTCAAAACAGTTTCTTATATTTGCAAGGTTAAAGAAAGATTGACTGATTATATGGAACCTCCCAGTTCTGTTCTGACAGACGGCAAATCAAAAGCGGACCCCCGATCGGACGATCCGTTGTCGCGACTTACGCTAGACAGTTCCCTGCACTTTACTCGCTGCATTTGCGCGGCGGGCGTCTTGTCGTACAGTCATTTGTAGCATTTCTGAATTTACGGCACTATAGATTTTTATGGCACTATATCTGAAAAAAGAATTGGAAGAGACCAGAACCGTCATCGGAGTCTGGCAGATAACTGAAACTGAGGAAAAGCTTCGTGAGCTTGCGTCCGTGCCTACGGACGAGATGGAGGAGATTTCCTTTATAACCAACAAGTCGCTCCGCATGCAGCGTCTCGCGGTGCGGGCTCTCCTCTGCGAGCTGTTCGGCGAGAAGGTTTACCTCAGCCACCACGACAACGGCAAACCTTACCTTGAGAACAGCGTGACCAACATCAGCATAACCCACACCGACAAGTATGTCGCCGTCATTCTTGACGACAACGAGGATGTCGGAATAGACATCGAATCCCTTTCGCGCGACTTTTCCGTGGTGGAGACCAAGGCGCTTACCGAGGACGAGATCGATGATCTTGACGACGACAAGAAGAATGAGCAGCTGGCGATATACTGGTGTGCCAAGGAAGCCATATTCAAAAGGCTTTCCGTCTATAAGGTGGACTTTTCCGAACAGATCGAGGTCGAGCGTTTCCGCCCGAAGGGCGAGGGAGAACTCGACGCGACCTTCATTCACAAGGATGGCTATGAGGAGGAGTTCGAGCTTGAGTACATCACCTTCGACAACCACGTCCTCGTCTGGGTCGTAGGCTGATCTGCGTGTTTTTTGCTTCAACAACTCATCAATCCCTATCGATTATGTCAGTGACAGTTTTAGTGATTATCGGCCTTCTGGCCATCGTCTTTATCTACATCTTCTTCACACAGAGGAATTTCGTGAGCCTCGAGGAAAAGATGAACAATGCTTTCGGCCAGATTTCCGTGCAGACGAAATCCCGTTGGGACGCTCTCGTGAATCTTTACGAGATGACCAAGCAGTACGCTTCCTACGAACACGACACTCTGCAGGATGTCGTGGCTTCCCGCAAGGGGACGGTCACTTCCCCCGAGCAGCTGGCTGAAGCCGACAAGGCGGCCGGGCAGGTCCTCGCCCGCGTCAACGCTGTGGCTGAGCAGTATCCTCAGCTGAAGGCGGACGGCATCTACAGGGAGACGATGTCCAAGATCTCTTCCTACGAGGAGAATGTCCGTCTGAGCAGAATGGTTTACAACGACTGCGTCACACGATTCAACATTCTTGTGCGCCAGTGGCCTTCATCGATGGTGGCTTCCATGCTTCATTTCAGCAAGCGCGAACTCCTGCCTGAGGACGAAACCACAAGCGCGGCCCCTTCCGCCGCGGACATATTCAAGAAATAGTTTTATGAATATCCTGACTCGGCTCCGGACGGCGGTGCTTTGCGCCGTCCTTCCGCTGCTGTCCATTGTCCCGGTTTCCGCCCAGAGCAGGGTCGACTCCCTGCGCATCAACGTGGAACTTCAGGACAACGGCTCGGCGGCGGTGACTGAAATCTGGCCTGTCGATGTCTCCGACGACATCTCCGAATGGTATCTGGTGGCCGGCAACATGGGCCGGATGACCATCAGCGGTCTAGGAGTCAAGGATGAGACCGGCAGAGTCTATGTCGACGAAGGCGAATGGAACATCGACCGTTCGCGTTCCGAGAAGGCCGGCCGCTGCGGTCTGGTCACCAAATCCGACGGTTACGAGATCTGCTGGGGCGTAGGCAGCCCCGGCCCTCGCGTCTACACCTTGACCTACAC
>CAVCDF010000012.1:0-18173 GCA_963600795.1 Anaerotignum sp.
GGCCAGCGCCGGGGCGTCGCAAGGCTCCACGTTGAGCCCGGAAACTCCGTCCTGATTGCCCCACGAGACTCCCGATGCGGGAATCTTCGTGGCCACCACCGGTTTGCCCAGGGACATGGCTTCGATCTGGACTATTCCGAAGGCTTCGGTCTTCATTATGCTGCTCAGACAGAAGAGGTCGCAGGCAGAGTAGCAGGCCGGGAGGTCTTCGTCGGGGACTCTGCCGAGCAGCTTGACGCAGTTCGCGAGTCCGAGACTGTCTATCTGCCGCTGCAGTTCGGCCTTCAGCGGTCCTGATCCTCCGATCAGCACGACGAAACTGTCGTCAAGATGAGCGGCGGCATCGATGAGGTAGCGGTAGCCTTTGTATTCGACAAGCCGGCCGAGAGTGAACACGATCTTTCTGCCGGCATATTCATTCCTGATGCGCGCCGCGCCGGCTTTGTCTTCTTTCATCGGGGGGATTCCGATGGGGAGGCAGCGGGTCTTGTCCTGGACTTTCAGCAGGAACGGGGATTCGGCGAGATAGACGGGCGAGGTGCCGAGGATGAGGTCGGCTCTTCCGATGAGCCATTTCTGGATCGGCAGATAGAACTTGAGCAGCACCTTCTGCGCGAGAATGTCGCTGTGCCAGTGCAGGATGACCTTTCCCTTGAAGCCGGAGAGCATAAGGGCGAGCGCCGCCATCGGGTCCGGATGGTGGATGTGGACGATGTCATATTCATTGACCCTTCTGCGGAGTTCGGCGACCATCGCCGGAGCGATGGTTGTGCGCGCCTTCTTCATCCACGTCCGGCACACGATGACCCGCCCGTGCGCATTGAGAGTGAATATGTTCACGTCGCCTGCGGCACACCTTTTTTCCGGCTCCGCCGTCGCGCACATCATATCGCAGTCGATGCCGGCTTCCGACAGCCCCGTGGTCAGGTCCATCATCACCTTCTCCACCCCACCCAGAATAGGGTAGAACTTCCCCAATTGCAGAATTCTCATAACTTATCGTATCTTTTCATAGGATTTACTTTCTTACATCTTCCTTGTTCCCGAAAACCTCCGACATATTCTCTCCAGCACATTCTCCCCGGCATATTCCCTCTTTCCTCCATCACATTTCCTCCGGCAACGTTTCCGACCTTTTTCGTTCCCCGCCACCTCCATCTGTCCCTCCTCGGCAACGTTTCCGACCTTTTTCGTTCCCCGTCACCTCATCTGTCCCTTACCGGCAACGTTTCCGACCTTTTTCGTTCCCCGTCACCTCCATCTGCCCCTCCCCATGCACTTCCCGTAGAGCCGGAGGTACTTGTTACATTTCTCCGTTGCCGTGGAAATATTCGTAAAGAAACATAGCGAACGCGCTGATTATTGCCAGTTGATTTCTCGTGGCAATCATCTCTGATTCGGCATTGAATATCTTCCTTTGCGAGATTTGTCCAATATCATCAGGGTAGCTGTCCAGACTGTTGCATATCCGGTTTGCTTTCATTGCATTCAACTTGACTATTGCGTTCCAGCAATTAGTCATATTGCTCAACCTCTCATCTGTCGCTTCCTCTATGACTGCGTGGCTTCCATCGGTTTTCAAAATGATTGAAGATTTATTGCAGGCAATTGAATATTTGTGTATCCATTTCTTGAATTGGCTGCAGTCGGCAGTCGGAACAACGGCTGAGAGATAGTCATTTCCTGAAATTGAGTCCATACAATATAAGGCTTCAACCATAGGATAGCTTATGAAGATCTGCCCTTTATCCATTGGATCATTGAACATCTCGACGACAGATTCTATTGCCGGATTGGGCCTTCTCAATCCCAGTTTGGTGTTCTGCGGGTCATAATCGAAGAACATATAAATGGAATCTATCTGATAGGAAAAGTAACCGTCAAGAGTGTAGTCACCTCTCTTGTGCAGCCGTTCCTTCACTATCTGGAATATGTCCACCTCATACCCGTCTTCAGCATGTCTCCTGACGTCTTTCCAAAGTGTGTAAGTGTCAGTACCGTACGAGCAAAGCAACTGATTTTCCATTCCGTTGAAAAACAGCCGCTTGATGGTCGCCATTATTTTAGGTTCATCCTTCTCTCCCTCAAACACCAGCAAAATCATATCCTGCCCTCCTAGTCAAAAGCGCCGGCTCGATACATTTTTTCTATGTTGTGTCCCTGTCTCAGTTCCCCTCTGCTCGTGCATTCGCAAAGCGCTGCAATCCGGTTGTCCTTTATGTAGAATCCACAGTCCGGACGCAAAAAATCATTGCTCAGCAGCATGGTGTTGTGAGAGGACAGAAACACCTGAAAGTCCTGGGCAAAAAGCATTCTGCAGACATTTATCGAGAGCTCGTAGTGGTAGAACGCATCGAACTCATCAATGAACACCAGTGATGTGGGCGCCTCTATTATCCTTTTTGTCCAGTAAAACAGCAGTTCGAGAGATCTTGTCCCGGTGGACATAATTGATTGGAACGAAGTGACATTCCCACCGATCCTGCAGGAAATCGCGTGATGTTCAACTGCAGTCGGAGAAAAGTCAAAGGACTGTCCGCTTTCTTCCCGCAGAAAATCCGCGAATTCTTCGAGATACCCATTCCTGATGATGTAGTCTTCAATACGCACGACCCCGCTGTCAATGCCGATGTAGTTACGCTCATCCAAACATCTGAACCACAGCATCGAACTGATGAAGTTCATTAGTTTTTGAATATAATGATCTGAGGTAAGAGGGTATGTGCCCACGATGAACTTGAGGATGGACACGGCATTTGAACTGCTTGCCAGCCTTTTTTTCATCTCAGTCTCTATCGGGAATTCGTCACAGATGCTGAGCGACTCTCCATCTCTGCTGAATATTTCTGCTCCCGAGCGATGCAATGCTTCCTTGACCAGCTGCCCGGATATGTTCTTGCTGTAGGAATATTCAACCTCGGTGCCTCCGTCAAACTTGAAGCAATAGTCAAAGTCCATCAGGCCGGAAATGTTTCCTTGATAGATTGCACGGCTGTAGTCTGTCAGAAACTGATTGTTCACAAGACCTACAATGTCAAACAAAGCCTTGCCAAGACTTGACTTTCCAGAGCCGTTCGCTCCATAGATTATTCCGTTTTTGACAATGCCGTTTCTTATGAGATGAGCATTGAATGCATAGTCTCTTGGCTTTGACAGGTCCCAGGTGATTTTCTGCGGGAATCCCAAATAATTTGTAACTGAAAATCTTGTAAGCATACCGATCTTATTCAAGTACTTTTCGCAAAAATACGAAAATAATCCTATCCGTAAAATTTTTACGGATAATAAATCCGATACTCATCAATATGTTTCCCTCCCCAGGCACTCGCCGTAGAGCCGGAGGTACTCGGCGTAGCGGTCTTCCTTGCGGAAATGGGCGAGGGCCCACCACCTGTTCTCCGTCATAATAGACATAGATTTTTCGATTTTCCGGCATAGTCCAGTCTATTTCTTGGAAGCCCGTTTTTTAACCTCCAGTTTTGCATCCTGGAGTTTGCGGCCGAGTTCATCGTCCTTTGCCACCAACGTTATGTCTTTGGCAAGGCCCAAGGCTATAAGTACTCTGAAATACTGTCCCAAAGCTACGCTCTCGTCTCCCTTTTCCACTTTGACCAGAGTCGTTCTGGAAATCCCGGCCCTTTCCGCAATCTGGACAGTGCTCAGGTCGCGCCTCAGGCGTGCATACCGGATCTGCTCTCCAAGGGTCTGGAGAAGGCGTTGTTGTGAAGGCAACAGTTCTCTTTTCATTTTATAATGTTCAATATCTTGTACAAAGATACCAATATCTGTTCAGAATACCAAACATTGTCTATGTCTTACTGTTTTGCCCATACGGAAAGCCTGACTCCCTCCCCAGGCACTCGGCGTAGCGGTCTTCAGTCCTCGTCATTCAGAAGTTGGTCGAAGAGGTCGTGCCAGGTGCGGGCTAGAGGAGGGGTAATGGTCTTGGCGGGGACAGGGGAGAGGAAGGCGTCGGGCTGCTGCACCGTAGTTGATGCTTCGTAGCTGCTGAGCGAAGCCTCCATCTTGTCGGCTGTAGTGCTGCGTAGCAGTGCTTCCATCTTGTCGGCGAGGTCGGCCGGGCTTTCAGGGTTGAAGAATGCGACTTTCCGGCAGCCGGCAGCGGTCTCGTGGGCATAAGGCAGGTCGGCGAGCAGCATAGGCTTGCCGGTCGGAGCGAATTCCGTGATCGGAAGCCCCCACGTCTCCACTCTTGATGGGAAAACCAGACAGTCCGCGCACTCGTAGTATGAATATAACTTATCCTTCGGCATGAGCCCCTCGAAATCCATGGAAGAAACAGTCCCGAACCGGTCGTGGAGCCATCTTGAATATTTGTTCTCGTCCCCCTTTATCGTCAGAACCACTTTGAACCTGCCGATTCCCACCCTATGCTCCAGTTCTGAGGTCGCCTGACACAGAGTCTCGAAATTCTTGTGGCAGTCCGGAGTCGAAACGAAAATGAAAGTGTAAACTTCGTGTCCGATGTCCATTTTCGTAAACTCGACCGGCTTTCTTTCAGGTGGGCAGACTATGAACCGATTCTTCGGAATTCCGAACATCTTTGAAAATCCGTCCCTAAGCCAGTCTGTCTGCACCACAAGGTACCGGTTCCTCTTGATGTTCACCTGATAGGCAAACCGTGTGAACAAAGCGAAAAGCACTATCTTCACGTCGAACCTCAGGTCCTGCATCTTCCATTTGAAGAACGGGAACGATGTCTGGCAATAGACGGCCTGACGTTTGGCAATCACCCTCGGAGTCGTGTCGTGCAGCGAAAACCACAGGTCCACCGGCTGAAGTTCCTCGGAAATCCTGTGCATAGTGACATATTCGCACCAAAGCCTCCTTAGCCAGCCCTTTATGCAGTCGGGCTTTTCAATGTACTCAATTCCAGGATATTCGACGAGCGACTTCCTGTGGACAAGTGCGACAATCCGATATTCATCCGCCGGCAACGATGACAGGTAAGAGAGGCAGTCCCGCAGAATTGTGAGAGTGCCGCCTTTCCTGATGTTTACAGCCGAGACTACTATCGTCTTCCGCCCTCCGTTCATATCACTCCGAACAGTGTTACCCATTGCTGCATGACTGCTTTTTCCGAATATCTTTCCGAAGCGGCCAGAGCCGCGCTTCCCATTGACTTGCGGAGTCCCTCATCCCGGATCAGCGTTACTATCTTCTCCGCCATTCCATCGATGTCTTCCTCTCCCACGATGAATCCGTCTTTGCCATCGGTGATGACATCCTTCGGCCCGCACTTGCATCCGAACGACACGATGGGTAGTCCGAACGACTGGGCCTCCAGCAGAATCATCGGCAGGCCTTCGTAGCGGGAAGACAATGCTACGATGGAAGCGTCAAGATATTCCTTCTCTATGTCCTGTGTGGAATGCTTGAGGTTTATGCTTCCCTCAAGCCCAAGGGACCTGACCATCTCCTGGAGTTTGTCCCTGTCCTCTCCATCGCCTATGATGTCCAGTACCCAGTCAGGGCATTGCCTGTGGACTTCAGCCCAGACCTTTATCAGCAGGTCATAGCCTTTCTGGTAGGCGTATCTGCCTATGGTGATGACCTTTCTGTTCTCGAGCTTGGCGGGAGTGACCTTCTCGAAAGTCCTGGCATTGGGAATATAATGGATGTTGCCGGTGTCCCAGTAGCCGGCATCCTCTCTGGTCAGCACCACGAACGCATTGAATTTCCTTGCAAGCCTGACATCGTTGTCACTTCTCCATCTGTCCACGAATCCCCACAGACCTTTTCTGCCGTACTGGAGCCTCTTGAACCGTGAAAAATGCACTTCGAGGATTTTCTTGCTGCCGTCCTTGATTCCGCTGATGAAGGAAACATCGTTGCAGAACATCGAAACCGTGATGTCCGGGCGTTCTGCCGTCAGTACCTTCTTCAGAGCCTTGCGGTGCCTGCACTGCTTGACAGGGTAGTGCAGAATCTTGTTCAGGAGCGACCCTCCGTTGTTGTCCTCGTAACCTATGCCCAAGTCAATGCACCTGACCGACGGATGCAACGCAAAGTACGGCTTCCGCCCTTTCTGGTCAGTCGTGACTATGACCACTTCGTACCCGTTCCGCGCAAACCAGTTGGCCTTGTTCGTCAGCACCCTCTCCATCCCCGCCGGACGGTATGTGCCAGCTATGTTATACAGGATCTTCATCATCATCATCTTCTTCTTCTATACCTTGTATCCGGTTGTAATACTCATCGTTCTCGTCACCTTCAATGTTCAGCAGCAATGCAAAGACGAGGAATATGTCAGTGGAAACTTTTATCCAGACTATGAAATTTATCAACAAGAGTAGGTAAATCAATGCTTTTTGCCCGGGGAGTTTTTTTGCGCAGGTCTTGGCCGCCCTGAACATGAACAGAGAAAACGCGAACAGACCTACAAGACCGAAATAGAATATGAATCTTAAATACCCCACATCTGTTCCCATATAATATCCGCCGACTACCTTACCGGTGAAATATGGGTCGGTGTATATCGGGTTAGAGAAATAACCGTCACCGATCAGCCAGGTCTTGAAACTGTCGGGAAATACATACATAGTCTTAAGTTTATCGGTTGAGGATGTGTACCATACACCTTCTTCAATGAAATTGAACAAGCCCTCAAAGGCAAATCTCAAATTGTTGTGTACAATCGTGTTATTGTTGTATAAGTATGAGATTATTGGAATAGCACACAAAGAAATGATTATAGCCCATCTCCAAAATCGTTTTGACTCTCTTGACAGTCTTAATTTGAATACTCCTGTCTTATAAATCAGATATGCGAATGATACGCCGACACCAATGGATGTCGTACGGGCAATCATATTGCCCACAATTGCTATTATCAAATACGACAGAATCAGTAGGAATAGGTTTCTTCTCTTGACCGTGTTGTCCTGATGGATTATAAGATATGCAATCATTACAAGCGCACAACTGAAACGAATTCCCGCAGTGTCTAGCGAAGCTCCGAAACCATACATTCTATGAACGCTGTTCAGGAATTCTTGATCCTGATTGATGTATCTGTCCAGGAACATCTTGAATGGCGGAATGAAGTCATTGCAGACGGCGACCGCGCATTGGAACACGCAGATGGCGATGACATATTGGCAAATGAGATCCACCGATAGATAGCCGTGGACTCCTCGCATTAGTTTCGTCACAGTGAAGGCGGCGCTGAGCCAGACGAGGAACGAAATTATGTATGTCGCGTAAGCAGTATCTGTAGTGTTGTTGTAAACGATGGATGCAAGTCCGAAAAGAGAAACTATACAGGCATACGCCGTCAGTTTGAAAACATCCGTGTTGGCTATACCTCGGTTGCCCTTCGCCAGGCTGAAGCCTAGCACCACCAGCCCTATGGCCGCCAGGCCCATCTTGGTGTTGACACCTCGCAGCGCAAAAAACTCGATCGGAAAGAAATACAAGCTGAAAATCAGACCTGTAACAATCACGCCCAACACATAAAATATAGTTTTGTTGTTCATATCTTGACAGAAAATTACTCAGTTTACCTGAAGATTACCCCGTAAACAAATTTGTGAATCAGTTTGTAGTATAGCCACAGTACCCAGTACTGCTTGTGCAAAGCACAGATTTCAAGGATTCTTCGTCTGACGGAGACATCCCGTTTCCCGCTGATGAACTTGTTGGCTTCCGGGTACCAATCGCGCCAGAGCCGGTATTTCTCCTTCCGGTCAGAAATAATGAACGGGAACTTCACCTCCAGTTTGAACAGCCCCAGTTCAGTCTCCAGTTTGCCCGGAAACTTCCTCTCCAGAAATCCGCACGCCCTTCCGACATTGAATTTCAATTCTTCAAGATGTCTCGCTGAATATGTCTGGCTGAAAGCGCCTTCGTTAAGTTTGACATAGTGATAGAATGCTTCAGGGATGTATTTTACCTTCGAAGCGCAGGCGAAAAGCATCATCATTGTCATATCCTCTCCCATTCCGTACCCCGCAGGGAAAGAAATTTCGTTGTCTGAATACAACGTCCTGCGAACCAGCTTGTTCCAAACATTGTACTTCATCTTTCCCGTCAGCATCCCCTTCAGTGCATCCATCGGAGACCCGTAGTCCGACTGTTTCATATAGCGTTCGCTCTTTTCGAACGAGATGTACCAGTCGCTCCATACGATGTCCGCCTCGCTCTCCTTTGCCGTCATATACATCTTTTCAAGCATATCTGTTTCGATGAAGTCATCGCTGTCGCAGTGGAATACGAACTCTCCGGTCGCTGCAGCCAGCCCGGTGTTTCTGCCAGCAGGCAGTCCCTTGTTTACCTCGTGATGAATGATCTTCACATTCTCCTTTCGCTCCGGATACTTCTCAAGTACGGCTTCGAGTTTTGAGATGCTGTCGTCAGGCGTTGCATCATCAACGAATATGTACTCCACTTCCCGCAGGCTCTGCCTCATAAGCGACTCCGCGCACCTCCCGATGAACCGGGAGACGTTGTAGATGGGGATTATTATTGAGACTTTAGTCATTGTCAAATAATTGTTTGCTGATTGTGATTGCATCTTCAAGGTTTGTTATTTTCCTTGCAAACCAGCGATTCGAACTTTTCATTTCAACTGCATCTGAAATGGAAAGTGGCTCAAGTGTGCCGTTGTTCCATTTTATGTATCTCCTGCAACTGTCGAATTCATTGTCAGGGTTGCATATTTTAGTCTTGAATGGTGAATTCCAGCATAGGGTCGGAATGAATACCTCATCAGGACAAAATGTATTATTAAAACGCTCCCTGATTTCTACTTCGTGTTCTAAAAGATATTTAACAAAGTCTGAAGTGATACTGCACCACTGTGACCCTTTTTTCAATAGAATGTCGCTATTCCTATATAATCCGAAAAGATCTTGACATTTCAGTAGGGCTTTCCTTATTATTTTGACCGCTAAATTCTTTGATTTAAAACATCTTGACAAGGCGAAGTAATGACCGCTACGGAACTCCAGTTCGCCTTCTGTCACTTCTGCTATTCCAATGAATTCCTTCTTGTCGCTTTCTTCACAAACTGAATGAATGAAGTCTTGAGTTTTTAGCGGGATATCTACTCCGGAGATAATGTGAAAATAGGAATATGAACCGTTGCGGCTGGCAGCCTTCATAAGTGCTAATTCAATCTCCACAAGACTGAAATCTCCCCATCTTGCGTCCAGCCGTTTTTTTATCAGGTATAGATTGCTTTTGTTCACAATCAACTGATTTCCATCGAAACTGGCTTTTTTGTCGATATGAACATAGATATCGTTCCTGCTGTCATCAATTGATGACAGCAGGAACTGCAATAATTCGATTTTATCGTGAGCAATTATAAGGTAAGCATGCTTGGAACCGTTATGTGTCATTTCAAGACAGGTTTGTTGTTGATAACTCTGACTTTTGATTCAAAATGGTGTATCTTGAACAAGAATAATTTTATCAGTTGACAATAAAGATGTTTCAGCAGGAATCTTAAACTCATTTTGCTCTTTTTTGCACCCCAATATTCTTGTTTTATATCTGATGACAATTGATCCATATTCAGGTTTGCATCAACCAGATATGGCTTGTAAGCATACAACTTTATTCCTTTGCTTCGAATGTAATCCCAATCATCGGCCACAGTAAATGCAGGTTTATCAGTGAGCAATAATTCTGCGGCTGCCTTGTTGATGATAAAAGAGTATCCGCCTACAGCACTGAATACTTCGCAGATGCTATCGGCTTTGTAGTACCAGAAATCCCCTGATAGTAATACTATTGTCGGTGTTTCCCTGTTAAGCAGCCGTTCAGTTCTTCCCTCTTGCAGAATATTGATGTCGTTGATGATTGAGATGTCGTCTTCTAATATCAAAGCATAGTTGTCATCGGATTCTGCGAGCTTTTCGAAGCATTTTATGTGGCTCAATGAACATCCTATCTCTCCTTTGTTTAATTTCCTTCCATATTTTTTATAACTTACTTTACAGTCAAAAAGCCTGTTCAATTCATTGTCCCTCAAGATTCTTCCATCAATGGCATCAACAAATTCGATATCTAGGAAAGAATAATCCTTTAAAAGGTCTTCCATATATCGGCGACGGGCAGTTGAAGTTTTTAAGTTGATAATGTATACAGGTATGGTTGTCGGAATTGTCATAATGATTAGTATTCAAAAATTATGAGTCTGTGGACTATTGCTTGTTACATTGCGAATCACCGCAATGTAGGGAATTAACTATTTTCTCTACTGCGCTGATATCGGAAGATGAGAATTTTCTTCCAAATAAATAATCTGAGTTGAGAAGTGCGTCCACGTCTTCTGAAGTATAGACCAAAGGGTTCCCTCTATGGAATTTTACGGCAAGGAGCTCGGGCAAATCTTTAATTTTGAATTTATCTTGGTTCCTGTACAGTAAGGATCCTTTATAGAATTCATCAGCGCAAAACGTTAACCGATACTCCTTTAGAAGGCTTTCCTTCTTCTCTAAAATGAAAGAGATTGCATTTTCAGTAAGAGAAGCCCAATTTGCAGATTTTATGTGCGGCAGTTCATTTCCTCTTTGAATTTTCAGACGTTTCTCCACAAATAGAACCGCACGCCATAGAAGTTTATCAATCAGGCGTATTGTCTTATTGGGATTCATATAGTTGTTTACGAACAAATGATATCTCTTCAATTTGAAAGTAATCTCTTCTTCATTTGTCGGCATTGTCTGAATCACCTCTTGCGGGTAGCAGTTGTCGAAGAATCTATGTAGGTAATCTTGGCTTTTAAGAGGAAGATGTACTCCGGAGATCAGATGATAATACTGATAAGGACCATTGTTATGGGCTATTTCAAATAATCTGCATTCAACTTTAAGTTGTCGGATGCTACCCCAGCGAACATCCATACGCTCTTGAGCATTCAAAATATGCAACTTTGATAGCCGGCAATTAAACGAAGGTATGTACTTTACTTTTTTGTCTATATGCACATAGATATCATTCCGCTCATCATCAAGAAGTTCTATCAGTTTCTCAAGAACTTTAAACTCGTTGTGAGAAATGATAAGGTATGCGTGCTTTAACATATTCTTTGCCATCTGAATACGGGACAAATTTTGAAAGTTAGTCCTTTAAATTCTTGTTTATTCTCTTGAAATCTCCAATCGCTTGTAAGCCAATCTTGAATATCCGTTTTAAGTTTATAGAATTAACGCCACCTTGCCTGGGACGGAAAGTTATCGGATACCATGCTATTCTCTCGTTACGTTTAACGGCAATAGCAGAAATTGCGACGTTGGCCAGGAAGAAATCTTCTGGTATTTTCGTCAAAATCTCAGACAGACGTTTGCTCTTCATTAACCGGAAAGGTGTATTAGCATCATTCACCCAAACTTGGAACATAATCCATACGACTATCCTGAGAGTTTTTGTGACAATTATTCGGCTTAAACCATCCTGTCGTCCATATCGAGTCCCAATCTGAAAGTCATATTTATCCCGGTTTTTCCACATTACCCAAAATTCGTCAGGGTTAGTTTGGCCGTCGCTATCTGTTTGAAAAACATATGTAGCACCCTTTTCAATGGCATATTTGTATAAGAAAAGGATTGTTGCACCATGACCGGAATTTTGCTTGTTCAGCGGTTCAAGGCAAGCGTATTTTTCTTTCAGGTTATTCAATATATTCCAGGTATTGTCTTTGCTGCCGTCATTGGCAACTATTATCTTGCATATATTCCCTTCTGCATTGATTTGCTCTGCTACCGGGTGCCATTGACTTATAACGTCCTCAATATTCTCGGCTTCATTGTAAGCCGGCATTACAATGTACAATTTGTCCATAAAATATTATTTATTAATAGTAGGTGTAGATGTTTTTATCCAAACGTATCCTTTCCCATCGGTTAAATCCCAATCTCGCTCGTTGTCATCGGCTAGTTGCCATTTGTCCCCTTCTTCATGAATCTTATAGTTATTGAGTTTATGTGGTGGGGCAATAAGGACGTTGTATTCTGATAAATCTACCTGCGATGCATTTAATTTGTCCGAATTAACAGGTGCCTTACCTCCTAAGCGATGTTTGCCACCATACTCAAATGTAAATCTGAGTGGATATGTAGGATCGTCTTTAAGAATCCCAAACTCAAACTGGTAGCGCATACAAGGGGCTTCATTTGAATCGACATAAACTTTTCCGTCGTGGCGGGAAATTAATTTATATTGAGAAGCCGTGTTGTTGTGAAAATAAGATTTTACTGCGGATTCATTATTGTTTACAAATAGTACGCAAATAAGAAACAGCAGTAGATACCTGTTCATATCATATGATAATAATTTAGAGGAAGTGATGTCAAGGGAAATCGCTAATACGGAAACTATACTCAAGGTTACTATTGTGATGCACCGAGTGGTCCCTTGTCCACCTAGCCAAGGATATATTCCAAGGCAAGAAAGGATAAAGAAAATAATGCTGGTGGCAATAGTTATATAGAATAGGCCAAAATGTTTTTTGGCGGTCTGAGTCCTCCGTGACAGAAATATGTACCAAACAATAAGGACGATGCTGAAAATAAATAAAAGAGAATCCCCTCTGAATAAAGTCAATGGGTTGTCTTTCAAGTATGGGATATAAAATAAAGAGGTTAACTCCGGGTTTTGAAATCTGAGGGCAAAGAAATAGTTATATGTCAATACGATGAAAAGTGGAACGGCATAAAGCGTTAAGTTCAGAAATTTCCATTTATATGAAGCTGATGTCTTGAAAATCAAATACAAAATATATGTTGAAACGGTAAATGCTAGGATTGTGAAAGAATACCTGGAAGTCATAAAGAAAGAAATAATCAATGCTGAAATTAGCAGACGCCTAGCCGTTATGGATTTTTCCAGTCCCCTGACTATGATTATGCAAGCCAAAACTCCCAAAATCTCCATACTATATGCTCTTAGGTTAAAAGCTTCTTCATACATTATGGGGAAGATAAAAAATGACATTCCCGTGATAATGGCAATCCATTTATTCTTAGTCCAATCATAAGCAATACAAGTTAATGATACAATAGCAAGAAGAAAGAAAATGAATGGTAATGTTCTTAGCCATAAGTAGTTGTTGCTTATCGTTGACCAAAAGTGAAGTATTATGCTAAACCCGCCTGGGTCAAAATTATAGTCTTGATTATTTTCAACGACATCGGATAAAGAGCCTGTCGGCGCGAGTGGCTGTGAATCATGGTTCAGCCCTTTCGCCATCCAAAACTGTCCGGCTTCGTCAAAATTCAAGTATGGCTCGGAGCGAATTATTACAGAGAACGCTATCAAAAAAAAGTATACAAGGATGATAGCGACAATGAATAATTTATTTGTTGACGTTAATGCTTTCATCTCATTTTTTGAAAGTGATGAACTTGTTTAATATGAATTGATAAAGCGCAACTACTACGAGAGCGATAAGTTTGGTTATAATGTAATTGCAACCGGCTTCCTCTGCGATGAAGTAAAGTATGGCTTCACTTATTCCAAGTCCAGACAGACCTACGAGGTAAAAAATTATGAAGCGGAGCGATGTCCGGTCTTTAACCTTGAAGTTGAACTGTCTGTTAAGAATAAAACTGCAAATAATCCCACAATGAACGCTTATTATGTTTGCGTACAAATAAGGCATTACAAAGCCTAAAAGTGTGTAAATAATTAAATCGAGGAGTGAGCAGAATCCGCCAATCACTCCATAGAGAATTATTTCGCGGAATTTATAGTATAATTTTATGATAACATTCATACTGCCTTCATTTTCTCCATTATCACTTCAATTATAGGAGCCATGTCGTAATACTTGTATTCGGCTAGTCTTCCTCCGAAGATTACATTCTCTGATTGCTCTGCCAACGCTTTATATTTCTGATAAAGGTTGCTGTTCTTTTCATCATTCACAGGGTAGTAAGGCTCCATGCCTTCCTTCCATTCGGTTGAATATTCTTTCGAGATTACTGTCTTTTGAATATTATATACATCTTTCCCAAAACTTTCGAAGTGCTTGTGCTCGATGATTCTGGTGTATGGAACTGCTGCATCCGTATAATTCACAACTGCGTTTCCTTGATAATTCGGTGAGTCTATGATTTCTTCCTCAAATCTGACCGTGCGGTATTCCAGTTTCCCGTATTTATAATCAAAGAATTCATCTATCTTGCCTGTGAACAGAACTTTGTCTGCTATGGACATCCAGTAATTCTTGTCGGCAAAGAAGTCTGTTGAGGTCCTGCACTCAATTCCCTCAAGTAGCCCGTTGATTAGTCTGTTGTAACCACCGACAGGAATGCCCTGGTATTTGTCATTGAAGTAATTGTTGTCAAAAACGAGTCTGACCGGCAGTCTCTTTATAATGAATGCTGGAAGCTCTGAACATTTTCTTCCCCATTGCTTTTCCGTATAACCCTTGATCAGGGTATTGTAAATGTCTTCACCTACAAGCAATAGTGCCTGCTCTTCGAGATTCCTTGGCTCAGAAACGCCTTCCTTTTTCATTTTATCGATGGCCTCAGCTTTCTGCTCCTCGATTTTTGCTATAGCTTCTTCCGGTGTGATTGTACCCCACATCTGGTAGAAAGTGTTCATATTGAATGGCAGGTTGAAAAGCCGACCTCTGTAATTGGCTACAGGTGAGTTGGTGTAGCGGTTGAATTCTACGATAGAATTGACGAAATTCCATATTTTCTTGTTTGAAGTATGGAATATATGTGCTCCGTACTTGTGAACATTGATCCCTTCAACGTCTTCACAGTAAACATTTCCGCCAAGATGCGGGCGTTTATCAATAACCAGACACTTCTTGCCTTTCTTGTTGGCAAGGTACGCAAACGTAGCTCCATACAGACCCGCGCCGACTACTAGATAATCATACTGTTTTTCCATATTCGCAAATTTTTGTTAACAGACTCTATTTTTAGAGTTCCAATCCCACATTCCTTGCTGAGCAGAATCCACCGTTCTGTTTGTGGAAGACGCGGAACCTGGTGTCTGCAGTGGCATATTCATCACAGATGGATGGGGAGGTGTCGGTGCTGCCGTCATCGATGACGAGACATTCCCAGTCGGTGAATGTCTGGGCGAGGATGCTGTCGAGGCATCTCCGCAGGTACTTTTCGGTGTTGTACACCGGCACGATCACCGAGACGGCGGGACTGTTGTGTGGCATAGTTGTGTGATTATATTACTTTTTGTTTACTTCCCAGTGGCCGCTGTAGCCGCTGCCGATGAATCTGACGTGCGGCATCTTCGCCAAGTGGCGTTTGATGGTGATTGCACTTTTCCCGGATTCTTTAGCCAGTTTTTTGACCGTAACTTTAGGATTTGTTGCTACTTGATATTCAATCCATTGGTCTAAATTATCCTTTTGAGTATCACCTTGGGTATCGTCTTGAGTATCACCTTGAGTATCACCTTGGGTATCGTCTTGAGTATCACCTTGAGTATCACCTTGAGTATCACCTTGAGTGACATCTTGAGTGACATCAATTTTTGCTTCAATGTCCGGATGTTCTTCCAGCCAAATCTTGACGATATTAGGGAAGGTCACGGTGAACTGGGCCCTGTCGGAGAAAAATGAAGGAAGCAACCGTTCGCTGAAGTATGGCAATACTTTGAATGGGTTGATAATCTTGCCCATCCCCGAACCTTTCCTTTCCATATACCCGAGCTGAGTGAATATGTCGGCGATAACCGGATTCCGGCGTATGGAAGTAATGTCATTCAGGTCCATATTCTGTATCAGCCTTCCTTCCGGCATCGATCCCGGAGAGTATATTACCATTCGGTCATCAAACATATCTACATGGACTTCGCTGCCCTGAATCAAGTAATCCCTGTGGGCAAGGGCATTCGTGACGGCTTCCATTACACTTCTTTCGATGTACTCCGGAATTTCCACCCTCTGCATCGGCTCCTTGTACCAGATTGTACGCATATTTCTGCGTATGAATGACATCGTGTCTTCCAAAAGAGTGACAAGGCTTCCGGTGATTTCTGCACTGTCGAGGGCGTCGATTGTTCCTCCTGCTTTGTTTTTTCCATTCCAGCGAGTGCAGAAAACCCTGCTTTGGCGTATGGAATTCTCGTCAGCCATAAGCAGTCCGGCATAAGTCAGTATGCCCTGATTGTCGACCAACCCGAAGGATTGAAAGAATTTGTCGTTGAAGCTTGATCCGTTCCAGGCATAATAACGGCTTCTGAGTCTGCTGAATGAGTGATTCTCAAATCTTTCTTCGCTCGGCCTTGCATCAAATGTCGCGTTGTGGCCTCGCAGAACAAGCCGTTTGTGTTCTGTTGAATCTGCGATGACAGACTCGTTGCCGATCCGGACGAATGTCTCGAGGACACCATCTCCGATGTAGTAGTAAGGTGTGTCATTGCCCGGCTTGACCTGAAGAAATAGAATGTCCTTGCCATCAATATGTTCGATTTTCATAACGACTTGAGGGACAGGGTCAATTCTTTCTTTTATCTTCTGACTGACAAATTCCGAGTCCTCCTTGACATTCTGAAGCCCAACGGGTGTTTCGTCATCAGTGATGCCGAATATCAGGCATCCGCCTGAGCCATTGGCAAAAGCGCTTACGCTCTTCAGCCAATTCTTCACCTTCTTTTTCTCGACCTCCTGTTTCTTGTCATATTCAGTCGCCTCGCCTATGTAGTCTTTGATGTCCATGACTTTTCCCGGATTCTTTAGCCAGTTCTTTGACCGTAACTTTATTGCCGCATCGGTGGCTATTCGCTCTTGTACATTGTGGCGTAGTATTTCTGGTAGTCACCGCTTGTGACATTGTCAAGCCAATCCTGATTTTCCAAATACCACCTGACGGTCTTTTCTATGCCTTCTTCGAACTGCAGGGACGGCTCCCAGCCGAGTTCCTTCTGAAGTTTTGTGGAGTCGATGGCGTAGCGGGCATCGTGGCCGAGACGGTCTGTGACATAGGTGATAAGGTTGAGGTCTTCGCCTTCCTTACGCCCGAGCTGACGGTCAACAGTCTTGATGAGTGTCTTGATGATGTCGATATTCTTCCACTCGTTGAAGCCACCGATGTTGTAAGTCTCTGCTACAGTTCCCTTGTGGAAAATCAGATCTATTGCTCTTGCGTGGTCCTCTACATAGAGCCAGTCGCGGACATTCTCACCCTTGCCATAGACAGGCAGAGGCTTGCGGTGGCGGATGTTATTGATGAAGAGAGGAATAAGCTTCTCCGGGAACTGATAGGGGCCATAATTGTTCGAGCAGTTCGTCACTATGGTCGGCATTCCGTATGTGTCGTGAAATGCGCGGACAAAATGGTCGCTGCTGGCCTTTGATGCTGAATATGGAGAATGAGGATTATACTTTGTGGTCTCGTAGAAGAAGTCCTCTCCGTAAGCCAGATGATGCTCCTCCGAGCTCGCCTTCGTGGTAAACGGCGGTTTGATTCCTTTCGGGTGCGTCATCTCAAGCGCACCGTAAACCTCGTCCGTGGATATGTGGTAGAAACGTTTGCCGTCATATTTCTCGGGGAGTGACTCCCAATAGAACTTTGCTGCCTGAAGCAACGACAGGGTTCCCATCACATTTGTTCTCGCAAATGTGAACGGGTCCTTGATGCTGCGGTCCACGTGGCTTTCGGCTGCGAGGTGAATGATTCCGTCAATATGCTCGTCCTGCATCAGCTTCAGGAAGCCGTCGAAGTCGCAGATGTCCATCTTGACGAACTTGTAGTTCGGCTTGTTCTCGACATCCTTGAGGTTGGCGAGGTTGCCGGCATAGGTGAGCTTGTCAAGGTTTATGATGTTGTACTCCGGGTATTTGTTGACGAACAGGCGTACAACGTGGGAGCCTATGAAGCCGGCACCGCCGGTGATGACTATATTCCTTTCAGCCATAAGACTATTTGTTTTTAAGGTTTCTGAATGTGTCGGAATCTTACCGCTCATTTTCCGTTTTTGACTTGCCACCTGCCGCCCTTGTCCGGACCGATGCGTACCAGAAGGCCGAGTTGCTTGAGCCGTAGAATATCGCGTTGTATTGTCCTATGTGGGGTTTTTAGGCTTTGGGCTATACCTGTCGCCGAGATGGTATCATCGGACTGGATAATCTCAAGTATCTGTTTTTGTCGCGGACTGATTCGCAAACTGCCATCTACGCCATTATCTACGCCATTATCTACGCCATTATCTACGCCATTATC
>CAVCDF010000013.1:0-23009 GCA_963600795.1 Anaerotignum sp.
ATTATCTACGCCATTATCTACGCCATTATCTAGGTCGTTCGACCTCCATATGGTGACCACGAACTCTTCAGTGTCCAGATTGTTGGACAGAGTGATGTTCTTGAAACTGTTGAAGACACGGACAATCCCGCTGCCTACGCCGACATAAGGCAACAGGAACATCGCATTGTCGAAGAGAAGCTGATTGCGCGGCTTGGATATTCCGTTCAGAATGGTGTCCTCTGTAACGTCAAGCGGCAGATTGCCCGGACTGTGAACCTCTATCCTATTGTCGAAGATCAGAAGCCTTATCGGTGCGGTCTGGTAGTAGTCTCTGTGTATCAGTGCATTGATGATGATCTCAACGAAGACCTGCGATGGAATCTCCAGTGCCGGAAGGCTGTTGAACCCGTCTTCCACCTGAACACTTCGCAGATTACGGTTGATGAAAGCCAGCGCGGCCTTGAACTGTGCAAGCAGATTCCCTTCCAATTCGGGTCCGACCAGCCTGTCTCTGAACTGGTCTCCTCCGATGTCATTTCCTACCATCGATAGACATCTTACAGTGAAGACCGGATAGAATTTAAGAATATTCTTGCCCAGGAGCAGCAATCCGGCAAGCGTAAGCCTTCCGTCATTGTCCATCATAGAAGTGTTCTGGAGGAGCCTCTGCGGCGTGACATCAGGGTCTATTATCCTGACTATGTCATCGATGCTTTCCTTCCCGTTGAGCGTGATGCCTTCTTTCGTACGAATTCTGTATTTTTCGATCAGAAACTGTTTCAATGTCTGCTCCGAGATGTCATCGTATGATGAACCCGGTACGCTGTCCCTGTCAGCGAAAAGCCTTCCGCAGCTTTGCATAAGGATTCTGAGACGTTCATTGGAGAACACTTTCCGTTTGTCGGCCCCGTTCTTTATCCAGACTATTCCTTTGTTGTCCTTATACGGTTTGTCCAGCCCCTGTGCAACCCTGGCCACGACCACGGCTTTGCGGTCTATGATCACAGTCTCTATCATTATAGCAATCGCAGGGCTTACATTGTCCGATGCGGCATTGGACAAGAGGTTGGAAGTCTTGCGGATCTCCTCATAGCTCAGGCCCTTTACCGCTCCTGTCTTGTCTTCGACTCCGACAATCAGCAAACCTCCCTGCGAGTTGCTGAACGCAACGAACTCGCATCCGATCTTGTAGGCATCGTCCACCCGTTCCTTGAACTGGACGGTGGTCGATTCTCCCATCAGAATTATGGCCCGAAGTTTCTTTTCGTCAATCATAACAGGGTTCGTTTTGACATATTATTTCTCCAGCTTCTCCTTCAGCCAGGCGAGGCTGTCTTTGACGAGCAGGCGGTGCTTTTCGATGACGGGGGCGTAGTCGATAGGGGAGAGCAGCCGCTCCTTGCGGGCCTCGAAATCCTCCTTGCTGAAGACCAGACGGTCCGTCAGACCGAAGGCGCCCAGCAGGGAAGTGAATCGCTCCAGGCCGCGGTCCCTGTTGGCGATGGCGATGAACGGCTTGCGGTTTATGATGGAGAACACGCAGCCGTGGAAGGAATCCGTGACCACGAACTCCGCCCCTGCGAATGCCGCCAGCCAGCGCTCGACCGAAGGCGCGGAAAGCATCTTCGAAGCGGAATGCTCCGCAACCATTCCCATCTTCGTCTGCCTGAGTCCCAATGTCCTGCCGACATCTTCGAGGATGCTGCCCTTCATCCCTTCCTCGTCAAGCACGTAACTTACCAGTCCGCAGTTGCCGGCGTCCCCGGCCACCTTGGTGTAATCCCCGGCCGAGAGCAGCAGCGTCGGGTCAAGCACCAGCTTCGCCTCCCGCCCGAAAGTGTTCCTCATAATCTCCACACCGGACTCTTCCCTCACCGAAATCGCTGAAAACCTCCCAGCGAAGTCAATGCAGTTCTGAATATGCTTCTCCGAAATCGGCGCGTCAGCTGTCCCGAACGAAGCCGCGTAGGTAATCTTCAGGCGCTTGTCGTCCTCCGGCAGGAACCCGAGGAAATAGTCTTCGATGCGCGGCGAATATCTTTCCCTCCACACCTGGTCGCTCCCGACGATGAAGCAGTCCGGCGCGACCTCCTCCACGCATTCCAGCAGTGCCTGCGAACTTCTCAGCGGCGCGGTCTGGGGAATATGCTCGCGGATGAACCTGTCAATCTCCTTTTCCGCCGCTTCGTCTTCCTTTGATGGCTTGTGAATATTGTACCTCTCCGACCAGGGCGACATCACCGCGATGTCCTTCCGGCCCAGCAGATACCTCTTGACCATGCACTTTGCCACGCTTCCGAACCTCAGTGCCACCACTTTCGGTCCCGGGTTCTTGAACCTTCTGTTCAGCACGACCACCTCGTGCCCCATTCCCTCCAGCACCGTCTTCAGCGCATAGCACTGCATAATCCCCCCGTAGTTCAAATGCAGCGGCTGTGTCAATATCGCGATTCTCATTTGTCTTTGTTGTGTTTTTTCGTGGCACCTAATCCTTTTATTTCGAACAACTTAAGCATCTATCTGGTCTCGATTTTGCCATAGGATGATTGCTTAAGCCGCTGATGGTTAGTTACTTATCTGCCACGGTCATCAAACGGTTGGCAACCTCAGGCAGCAGTCTGCTTGCATCTGCTTTTCTTATAGTTGTTACGTATGCTTATAGCTGTCCCGTATGCTGTCACTGCTGCCTCCACGGTTACTTCAGTGTTTTTTGCCGGACCTTATTGACTAGCTTCATCGCGAGGCGGGCGGCCTTGCGGAGGGCGCGGATGAGGAGGAAGTTGCCGCCGCAAAGTTTCAGGGCCGGAATCAGACCGAAATGTTTGCGGAGTTTGAAAAACAATCCTCGGTTCGTCGGAATGGCGACGGAAGTCCTTATGCTCGGGTTGTACCTGACGGCTTCTTCGAGGTTCATCTCAGTGAGGGGGCAGGGGAGGGAGCGCAGGATTTCAGCGGCCTGAGGGGTGCGGACGGTGACGAGGCTGAGGCCTTTGTCGTCGTCGAGGTCGGGGCGGATCTTGTTGATGCCCCAGAAGTCGCCGAGAGTTATGTCGCTGCCGGAACGGCCTTCCCTGAACCTGCAGGCGTAGCAGGACGGGCGCAAGGTCAGGTTACTCAGGAAACCTATCATATAAGGATCCGTGTTGTAAACGCAACTGTCCCTATCGGAATATGCTCGGCTGTCCATACCGGAATCCGCGCCTGCATATTCAAAAGTCACGCTGTAAGTCTTCCACCCTGCTGCCTTGTCTCTGAAATTGACTCCCGTGATCTTTCCCTTGCGGGATTTCACGTCAAGATATTCATTGAATATGCCGGGGCTGGGGACGCCGTGGCAGATGAAGTCCACGGCGAGGAGGTTGCCGTAGCCTTTGCCGAGGTAGCGCCTGAGGCCCGCGATCTGGCAGGGCGTGCCGGAGAACAGAACGAGCCTGCCGTCCTTCAGAAAGCGTTCTGCATCTGAATATGCCGTCCCGATGCGGCTCTGGACGTATTTCGACCCCCGGAATGCGGCAAGTCCTTCAAGCGTTTCGGAATATCCGTGCACCACTTCCCATTTCTCGTTGAACGCCGCCCCGAAGACCACGCCGCCGCGTCTGATGACATATTCGGACAGCAGGGAGAAGATGCCGCCGCTGCTGCTATGCAGGCGCACCGCCTCGTCCGGGTTGACCGCAGCGAATGTGCCTTCCGGCTCTCGTTTCTCCGCCTCGTGGAGCATCGGACAGGCCTTTTCGCACTTCCCGCAGCCGATGCACGAGGCTTCGTCAACCGACGGATAGAGGAAGCCTTCCACGTCCTGCCGGAGGGTTATGCACTTCTTCGGGCAGCTCTGCACGCAGGACGAGCATCCGCAGCAGTCCTTCTTGTCCTTTATCGAAATCATCTTCTGAATTTCCTGATTGCCGCCGTTACCTTGCTCCCCACGACTTCACGCTCGTGCCTGGTCAGGCCGATTCCGTAGGCGATTGCGGCCACAGTGGTGGCGCTGAAGCAGCAGACAGCGACGGCCCCCAGAAACGAATGCGGCAGCAGGGCCTTCACCGGAATCGAGACCGCTGCGGCAGGGACGGCCACTGCGACGCACCGGAGAATGACGTTCCTGAAGTAGTCCGTGACCGTTATCTTGATCATCGGCTTGATGATGAAGAGCCTCACAATGAATGCGGTGATGCAGACGCAAAGGTGCACGATGAACACTGAATATGGAGCCCCTCCGAGCTTGAGCACGATGTAGGAGATGGGCACGATGGTGAGCAGTATGCCGCCCACGACGGACTGATAGACCTTGACCTTCCCCGTCGCGGCGGCCGAGATCATCAGCGGGTTCGCCATCGAGTCGAGTATGGAGATGCAGAGCATCAGGCGGAGGAAGATCGATGAATATTCAGGTACGGTTTCCAGCCAGACGTCCAGGATGGTGTCGGCTTCGAGGATTACCGGGAGCGAGAGGCACAGCAGGAGAAAGAAGGTGAACTTCGAACTCCGGTACACCAGCGCGTGCATATTCTTCAGGTCGTTCTGTGAATATGTCTTCGTGATCTGCGGGTTGATGGCCGTCTGGAAGTTGCCGGAGAACTGCATTATGGCTCCCTGAACCTGGACTGCCACGCCCCTGGCGGCGTTGACAGCCGGGCCGAAGAACATGTTCAGAAGAATGTTGAGGCCCTGGGTGAACAGGATCCAGGCCACGTTGCCCCACATGTTCCATCCCGCGAAGGCTCCCATTTCCTTCAGGAGGGCTATGTCCCTGACTTTCCGGAAATGCGTCTCGTCGAAGTGCCTGAGGCAGTAGATGACGTAGATGGACGTCGTGACGGCCTGGACCGCGAGCAGCAGGACGGAATAGACTATCAGCTTGTCGAAAGTCACGACGTAGAGGGTGTAGGCTACCGCGAGCTTGAGAATCACGTCAAGGACGGAGATGTAGGCGAAGGCTCCCATCTTTTCGTGGGAGACTATCGCGGCGTTGAACGGGTAGCTGAGAACGGACACCACCGTGGTCAGGATGGCTGCCTGGTAGCAGAACCTCGCTGCGGTTTCGCGTCCTTCCGGGATGACTATCTTGTTGTTGAGAAACCACAGGCCGACGGTCTCGGCGAGCAGCACTACGGTCAGGGCTATGATGATGTGGATGTGGACGCTGGTCATGAACGTCGTCCGGAGGCGCTCCCGGTCTCCGCGGCCGAGTTCGAACGTGAGGTAGCGCTGTGTGGAGGTGGTCATCGCGGCGTTCAGGAATCCGAACATCGCCACGACTCCGCCCACCACGTTGCTGATGCCGTAGTCGACGACTCCGAGGCTCGCCAGGATGATTCTGCTGGTGAACAGCCCCACGGCCATCGTGAACAGCATCCTGACATAAAGCAGAGCCGTGTTCTTCGCTATCCTTCCGTTATCTACCGTCCCGCCTGACATCTTGTGCTTCGGTTGCTTCCGGTTTCACTTTCCCTCCAATTCCCCTTAGTCCAATCGTCTTTCGTCACCTCTTTCTTCCTGGGCTATTTCTTGAACCTGGACCAGAAGGAGGTCTTCCCGGAGGGGGCCGGGGAGTTCAGAAGGGAGGCGTAATATTCACGGAACGTCAGGTCCTCGGTGACGATCTGGTAGATGGCGCCCCAGTCGGGGAGGCCGCCGAGGTTGCGGTCGTCGATGAAGAGGTCGGCCTTGAGCTTGCGCGGCGCGGTGGGCACTTCCTCTCCTTCGTAGTAGGCTTCCGGATGGTTGCTGTTGATGGCGTAGAACTCGATGCCCCGGTCGCGGCACCATTCCACCGCGTCCTTCAGAAGCTGGCCTTCGCGGACCGACCAGAGTATGAGCTTGTGCCCGTCGGCCTGAAGCCGTTTGAGGGTGTCCACGGCGAAGGGAATCTCCTTGCCTATCTTCGGGTACCTGTGTTCCACCACCGTCCCGTCAAAATCTATCGCTATGATCATATTCAAGTATGTTGTTCTTTGCTCCCAGGGGCCTGGTTTGCATATTCTGAACTTGTATTTTTGAATCTTTTTAATATATTTGCGCCCTACAAATCAAATTACACGTCTTACAAATGATGACAAAATCTTATTTAGCCGCAGCTCTCTGCGCATCTCTGCTTTTCGCATCCTGCAGCGAAAAGGTCGAAACTGACGAGGCTTATCTTGCCGACCAGTATGAGTCTGCCTATGGTGAAGAATCTGAAGGCGAGCCTCTTACAAGGGCCGTATCTACCAACGGAGCCTGGATGGCGGGACTTGACGATGCGACTCCGTTCGCTCAGCTGTCCATCCCCGGAACCCACGATGCCGTGACCGGTGACGGAACCGCATTCTCAATCGGAAGGACTCAGTCTCTTACTGTTTCAGCGCAGTGGGATCTCGGAATCAGGGCTTTTGATTTCCGTCCCGGCTACCGTAAGACCCGCGTGAGGGCTTTCAAGTACGAGAACCAGCTTCACATCTATCACGGAATCATTCCGACCAAGACCACTTTCAAGAAGGCTATGCAGACTCTTATGTCTAAGATTGATGCCAATCCTTCTGAGTTTGCTGTCGTCCTTATGCAGTTCGAAAGCGACAGTCCTCTGTGCAATGACCGCTCCGTCTGGAATTCCCTTATGACTTCGTTCCTGAGCAGCGAGTCCGATTTCCCTTCAAAATATCGTGTCGACTACCGTCCTGACCTCACTGTAGGCGATCTTCGCGGCAAGATTCTCATTCTTTCCCGTGACGCTTATGCCGATCAGCCGATCACCGGCGGATTCATCTCCGGCTGGAGCTTCTCCACCGAGGGAACTACAGGCGCCAAGATCACCGGCCGTTACGCTCAGGGAACTCTCGGCGTTCAGGATTACTATCACGTTGAGGACACTTCCGCCAAACTGAATGCTGTCACCAAGTTCATGGACTGGGCTTCGGAGAATGCTTCGAACTATTGCTGGACCTTCAACCACACTTCCGGTTACACCGGATCGATCTCCACTGACAACACTTACCGTCAGAACGCCGCCAACAACAATCCTACGGTCTATAACCGTCTTGTAGCCGGCGAATGCGCTACCACAGGTATGGTTATGATGGACTGGGTGGGCAATTACAAGTCCGGCCGTTACGTTGTCTACGGTGACCTTCTCCCACAGGCAATCATCGACAACAACTTCAAGTAGCGGATTTCGCACTTGGAATATTCGTCAGGGAAGTTTCTGCGTTCCGGGAACTTCCCTGATTGTTTTGTGGCCTGTGCTGAAATGTTTCATCCGGCTGTTACTTTGGAGAAAAACCGCCAAAGTAAAATCTTGGGGCTTGGCGTTCGTTGTAAATAGTTGAACGTCAATGTCTTAGGTTGCATTCTTACGCAAAAGGCACCCGAGTCTCATCAGCGGATATTCGAGAATGGCTGTTTGCGGGAACACATATTTCTGCCAAATTTAGCCAAAATATTCCTGAAACCAAAGTCACCGGCCACTTTTGAACGACTTTTTCCGCTGCAGGCACAGTTAAAACAACTGCTCCCATAAATAATTAAAATCGGAGCGGAATCTCTGTCCCGCTCCGATTTGGATGTTGCCATTCTGAGTGACTTGTTATGTCTGCTTCCAGTTGTTTTTTCTACCTGTTGCCGGAGGCTTCGGCGAGGACTTTCTCGCTGCGGGCGATGAAGTCGGCGAGAGCCTTGCCTTTGAGAAGGCCGTTGGAAAGGAGGGCGAGGTCGATGACCTGCTTCAGAAGGTCGCTTGAGGCGGCATATTCATTGACGACAGTCTTGTGCGCATCGATGATCGCCTGGCGCTCCTCCCTTGCTTTCTTCTTCTCGTCGTCGGTCGCGTCCTTGCCGGGCTCGGCAGGAAGTTCCTGCATCGGGGCGATCTTGGATTTCGCGTCGGTGACGATGCCGGCCATCACCGGATTCTCAAGGTTGACGGTGATGTTGAACGACTCGGGCATATTCCCGTAGAAGTTCATTCCGCCGCCCATCGCGCTCATTTCGCGGTAACGTCTCATGAACTCGTTGCGGGTGATGACCACAGGTGCGGCGTTCTCTCCGAGATTGTCGGCTTCCACATAGTATTCGTTCTCCTTTGGAAGAACGGCCTTGAACATGTCGCTGAGGTCATCCTTGTCGGCCTTGGCCATCTCCGGCTTCACCTTGTCATTCTTCTGGATCAGGTTGTCGATGGTGTCCGAATCCACGCGGGCGAACCTGCTGTCCGGAATCTTCTGCTCAAGCAGGTTGACGAAGTGGGCGTCCAGTTCGCAGTCCATCAGGAGCACGTCGTAGCCCTTGTTTTTGGCTGACTCGATGAAGGAGTACTGCTCGTCGACATTGGTGGCATAGAGGTAGACTACCTTCTTGTCCTTGTCGGTCTGGTTGTCCGCTATGCCCTTGCGGTAGTCCTCGAGGGAGAAGTACTTGCCGTCGGTGTTCTTCAGGAGGGCGAACTTGAGCGCCCTTTCGCAGAACTTCTCGTCGGAGAGCATTCCGTATTCGATGAAAAGCTTGATGTTGTCCCATTTCTGCTCCCAGGCCTCGCGCTCGTTCTTGAAGATCTCCTCCAGCCTGTCGGCCACCTTCTTTGTGATGTAGGTGGAGATCTTCTTGACATTCTCGTCGGCCTGGAGGTAGCTTCTGGACACGTTGAGAGGGATGTCCGGAGAGTCTATCACGCCGTGGAGCAGCGTCAGGAAGTCAGGAACGATGTTGTCCACGTGGTCGGTGACGAACATCTGGTTGCAGTACAGCTGGATGTTGTTCTTGTCGATTGCCATCCTGTCCTTGATCTTCGGGAAGTAGAGGATGCCGGTGAGGTTGAACGGATAGTCCACGTTGAGGTGGATGTAGAAGAGAGGCTCCTCCTTCATCGGGTAGAGGTCCCTGTAGAACTTCATGTAGTCCTCTTCCTTGAGTTCGGAAGGCTTGCGGGTCCACAGCGGCTCGATGCTGTTGACGATGTGGTCCTTGTCGGTCTCGACCTCCTTGCCGTCTTTCCATTCGGTTTCCTTGCCGAAGACGATCGGCACAGGCATGAACTTGCAGTACTTGCCCAGCAGCTGGCTGATCTTGCCCTTCGTGCCGTAGTCCTTGGCGGAATCGTCGTCCAGGTAGAGTGTAATCACGGTGCCTCTGTCAGCCTTGTCGCAAGGCTCCATCTCGAACTCCGGATCGCCGTTGCAGCTCCAGAGGACTGCCTTGGCGCCTTCCTTCCAGGAAAGGGACTCGACGGTCACCTTCTTCGCCACCATGAAGGCTGAGTAGAAGCCCAGTCCGAAATGGCCTATGATGTTCTGGTCCTTGTACTTCTCGAGGAATTCGCCGGCGGAAGAGAAGGCGATCTGGTTGATGTACCTGTCTATTTCGTCTTCGGTCATACCGATACCGGAGTCGATGATTTTCAAGGTCTTGGCCTCTTCGTCAAGCTCGACGCGCACCTTGATGTCGCCCAGCTCGCCCTTGAACTCGCCGTTTGAGGCGATAGCCTTCATCTTCTGCGAAGCGTCGACCGCGTTCGCGACGATCTCTCTCAGGAAAATCTCGTGGTCCGAGTAAAGAAACTGCTTGATGACCGGGAATATGTTCTCGGTCGTCACTCCAATCTGCCCTTTGTTTGCCATAATATCTTTCTTTGTTATTTACGAATATATTCAGTCGGCCTCGCTGCTCACGAAACCGACTGGCGGTTAGTCAAAATATGTTCCAATACAGGGAGACTGACAAATTGTCACTGCCCCATATTCCCGATTTCCACCGATTTGCGCTTCCTGTTTCAGCTTGGAGATTATCACACAACAGTTTCCAAGCCATGAGAATGCTCTTTCTTATACTCAGCAGGTGATATTCCATAAATCTTACGGAAAGATTTGACAAGGTGGCTGGAGTCCGAATACCCCATCTCATACGCAATTTCCTTGACGGTCATTTTACTGTTCATCAACAAATCTTCCACTCTCCTTATTCTGGTTCTTGCAATATACTGCCGTAAGGGTTCCTGAAAGTTCCGCTTGAAGAAACTCCCGATATATCCGGGCGAGAGATTGAAGACCTTTCCAAGATTTTCAGCGCTCAACAAACCAGGTTGATGAATATGTTGTTGTATGTATTGGAGCATATATGTGGAACTGTTCGAATTTCCTGTCTGAATATTCTTGAGAGAGGAGTCTTTGGCAATGTTCCTGGCCACAATCACAAGAATGCTGTTGATCCACTGCTGAATCAGATAATTGGTGCCATCCTGCCTGGACTCTTCCTCACTCCTTATGAAATCAAACAGGTGGAACGCGATGTCTTCGTCCCGCTTGTTCAACAGTATTTCCGCCTGCCGGTTCGGAGAGCGGAACACCTCGGCGATGTACTTCCCGATATAGTCCTCGACATAGTGGATCACAAAACGGATGAACACATACTCGCTGTGAGTGTCTATGGTGAAGCAATGAGTGGTTTCAGGAGGAATAAGAAACAATGAATGAGCCCGATAGAAAACTTCCGACACCTTATACCCTGATTCTTTGACGTAAAACCTCCCTGTTCCCTCACTCACATAAACCATCTCAAAGAATGAATGCTGGTGTTCAGCTATTGGAAACACTTCGTGATTACGAATCAATATTTCCACCGGTTGATACAGGTTTTCTTTCCACATATACCAAAATAATACAACAAAATATCACAAATATACAACAAGCATTGTAATCGCGTGCTATAGCTTTGCCGAAAATTTGACAACGATGAATTTTGACTGGAGAGGCCACGCCTCCATGCTTGGGGCGAATACGATATGGGGGATGATGTCCCCCATTACCAAAACGATTATGGCCGGCGGTGCAATCACCCCATTGGTCGTAAGCGACTTACGCATCGGCGGTGCAATGATTCTGTTCTGGATCGTGTCCTTATTCCAAAAACCCGAACACGTCAGTCACCAGGATATGGCGACCTTGTTCTTTGCATCGCTCTTTGCCATAATCTTCAATCAAGGATGTTTCATCTTCGGGGTCAGTCTGACTTCGCCCGGAGACGCCTCCATCATTACCACAAGCATGCCGCTCTGGGCTATGGTTTTAGCCGCATTCATCCTGAAAGAACCCATAACAGGGAAGAAGGTGACAGGCATAGCGCTTGGTGCAGGAGGAGCCTTATTGCTTATTCTGGGTGGCAGCGGAACCCATCAATTGTCAACCACAAACGGAAATACGGCGATATTCGGGGACTTGCTTGTGCTGTTCGCACAATTTTGCTACGCCTTCTATATCGTGTACTACAAGGACTTCGTGAGCAAATATTCCCTGGTGACCATTATGAAATGGATGTTCACCTATGCTTTTATCTGCATATTGCCATTTTCCGCCAAAGATTTGGGAAACGCGCATTGGAGCGATTTGCACTTGCCGGAGATCGCCGGGCTGGCTTTTGTTGTGATCGGAGCGACATTCATCAGCTATATGCTTGTTGTAGTGGGACAAAAGCGGCTTCGACCGACAGTGGCCGGAATGTATAATTACATCCAGCCTATAGTCGCTTGTGTCATTGCAGTCTGCTGGGGACTTGATTCCTTCAATATCACAAAAACAGTGGCCGTGCTCCTTATTTTCGGCGGTGTATATTTAGTCACGTCCAGCCGCAGCCGCGCGGACATGGAGACTGCGATCTGATGTGACAAATTGTCAGTAACTGCCGTCTGCGCGTTCTCTTATCCCTGTAAATTGTTTTACTTTTGTTTCCTATTATTAGGAATTATTCTAACTTTGTGCGCTTTCCCCGATCAGGGAAGGCTTAGGTGCACGATTATAATTAGCGTTTGTCAGAATAATGAACGAAAAAATCAAAAAGGTGGCGGGACTTCTGGCCACCGGCAAGTTCTGGAAGGAACTGGTGGTGATGACTCTCGGTATGCTTGTGGCGGCCGCCGCGGTTTACTATTTCCTTGTGCCCAGCAAACTTATCATCGGCACGATTTCGGGACTCTCGATCGTGATGTCGGGAATATGCGAGACTTTCTTCGGAGTCCAGATCAAGGTTTCCCTGTTCGTGGTGGTCATCAACGCCATCCTCCTTGTCCTGGCCTGGCTGCTGATCGGTGAAGAGTTCGGGGCGAAGACAGTCTACACTGCACTGATTCTCGGTCCGCTGATGGACTTCTGGGCTTGGGTTCTGCCTTACGAGAACCTTCTGGAACCGGGAACGACTTCGGTGATGGGCGACATTTGGTTCGACCTCTGCTGCTTCGTGCTGCTGCTGAGCATGTCGCAGGCCATCCTGTTCAACATCAACGCATCCACCGGCGGTCTTGACATCCTCGCCAAGATCGTCAACAAGTACCTGCATTTCGACATCGGTGCATCCGTGTCCGTGGCAGGCGCGGTCATCTGCTGCACGGCCTTCGCAATCAATCCGTTCAAGATGGTGATCATCGGTCTGATAGGAACCTGGATCAACGGGCTTGTCGTGGATTATTTCACCGCCAGCCTGAACAAGCGCAAGAGGGTCTGCGTCATAACGCACGACCACGAGAAGATCCGCAGCTTCATCATCGGCCAACTTGGCAGAGGCTGCAGCCTCTATGAGGAGATCGGCGGCTACACCGGGGAGAAGGGGCTTGAAGTCCAGTCGCTTCTGACGCAGGAGGAGTTCGCCAATCTGCTTGAATACATCAGACGGGAAAAGATAAAGGCTTTCGTGACTTCGTCAAACGTCAGCGAAGTGTACGGCCTTTGGCTCAAGCACAAGAAATTCCATTTTTAGTGCGTTCTGAGATTGTTTTTAACGGTTTTTTCCGTATATTTGCCCGATAAGTTTTTTTTAATTATTCAGATTTATGGCGGAAACCGACTCAGCGTACCCTCTTGATCCGGAGAAGGTCTATTTGTCTATGGATGAGTTGACCCTCGACACGGACGAAGGGCCGAAAACCCTGAAAGTCGGCGCCTGGCTCAACTACGATCCGGTCAGGATCCACAAGATGATCGTTCGGGAAAAGAGCCTGCAGGTGGACCAGTTCGAGGTTTACGCTCCTCTGATGAGCAAGCTTCGCAGGGCCGACCAGCAGTACTGGAAACAGTATATGGGCCTTGGAGTGACGATAGATTTCCCGGGGTATTCCACTGAAATACTCGCAAGGATTCCGTTCGAGAACGACCCGGTCGGATTCTACAAGTGGTGGCGCAAGGGAAAGCACGAGAGCAAGGTCTATCTTTCGAAAGCCAATCAGTTCAAGCTTTTCCAGAAGGTCGCCCTGATGGAGCCGAAGATAATGCTCAAAAAGGATCTGGACTTCCTGAAATCTTTCTGACATCACAATCAAAGACATATTCGAAGACCGTATGCAGGACTGGATAGAAATTCTCAGGACAGACACTTCCGCCTCGGACATCGACCGGCTGACGGACGACTGGGACAACGACAACTGCTGCAATTATTCCGCTGACGGACTGAAACTCCTCGACACCGAGAACTATCCCGGCGAGGTTACCGTGCGGGAAGGCACCAGAATCATCTGTGACGGGGCCTTCGCTTTTCAGGACTATATGGCTGAGGACAGAAGGCTCGGTGAGGATATTCCTGAAGACGAGAGGGTTTCGTTCCTGGACAAGGTCAAACTGCCGTCCAGCGTGACACACATCGGGGCGGCCGCCTTCGCCGAATGCGGCTGGCTCAAGAGCATCCGTCTTCCGAAGGAACTGGTGTCGATAGGGGAGGAGGCTTTCCTGAAGTGCTGGGAACTGCGCTCAGTCGCCTGCCCGGCAGGCCTTGTGGCGATCGGCGACAACGCCTTCGCAGAGTGTTTCTCGCTTGACACCGTCAAACTCAACAAAGGCCTGAAGGCCATCGGCGCGGGCGCGTTCTGCTACTGCGAGTCTCTGGAGGAGATCATCCTTCCGTCCGGTCTGGAATTCATCGGCGACGACGCCTTCGAGGGCGCCCCGCTCAAGAAGATATTCGTGCACAGGTCTGACCGTGAGAGGATTGCGGAACTTCTTCCTCCCACGCTCCACCGCAAGATCCGCAACCTTTGACAGTACAACATTTGTGTTGATAACTATTTATGACCCCTGTGTTTTCAGAATGAAAGATTTTGACTACATTTGGGTCTTTAATCGTTAACGGTAACAGTGAAAATGAAAAGAATCCATATCCTCGCCGCCATTCTGGCCGTCGGCCTGGCTGCAGCATCCTGCAGCACAGGCGTTCAGCGTCCTCAGGTTGTTGACTATGAGATGAGTTACACAGTCGGTGACGTTTCTTTCGAAATGGTCAGGATCCCGGCCGGACACTTCACGATGGGAATCGCCGCGGACAACAGCCGGAAGATCAGGAACGGGATAGCCCACGAAGTCGCTTTGGACGGCTACGTGATCAGCGCCAAGCCGGTCTCCCAGGCTCTCTGGACGGCGGTGATGGGGTCCAACCCGAGTTCGGTGCAGTCGCCCGACGCTCCGGTAGATATGGTCTCCTGGACTGATGCGGTGAAATTCATCGGTAAGCTGAACAAGGCCACCGGCAAGATATTCATTCTCCCGACGGAAGCTCAGTGGGAGCGTGCCGCCGCCGTGCAGGGCGGGAACGGCTTTTCAGCCGTGGCCGAATGGTGCCTTGACTGCTACGACGCAGTGCCTGAAGGTTCGGCTTCGGATGATTTCTTCAATCCGATGGCGCTTGCTCTGAATCCTGAATGCGCTTCCGGGAAGGATGACAAGGTGGTGCGCACGGTTTCTGACAGAATGCCGCTCGAGGCCCACACGCACAAGGCAAAGTGCGGTTTCAGGCTTGCCCAGCCGACCGGGGAGAAAATCCCGGAGGAGATGCTCGCCGCTATAGACGGAACCTCTGTCGACAGGGAGCCCGTGGACGCTTCCGACGCGAAGCCGGAAGTCTTCACCGTCGGAGGAGTGACCTTCACCATGGTCAAGGTCAAAGGCGGAGAATTCACGATGGGCTACACCGACGACGATTCTCCTTTCGCGACATTCGCCGTTCCGGACAACGAAGTCCCTGCTCATCAGGTGACACTTGACGACTATGCCATCGGCGAGACCGAGGTCACCGTCGCCCTCTGGAATGCAGTGATGGGCGGTGTGCCTTACCTGAACGACGTGCAGGCCCCTCAGAGGCCTGTCGGCAATGTTTCCTGGTACAACTGCCAGACCTTCATCGGGAGGCTGAACGAAATGACCGGCCGCAAGTTCCGTCTTCCAACGGAAGCGGAATGGGAATATGCTGCCAGAGGCGGGCAGAAGTCACGTCACTATGGCTTCAGCGGTTCAAACCAGTATGATGCGATGTGGTTCCTTGACAATGCCTCTTCGAAGACGAAGGACGTAAAGACAAGGAGAGCCAACGAACTTGGAATATATGACATGAGCGGAAACGTCTGGGAATGGTGCTACGACCGTGCGGGCGAATATTCCGCCGACGCTCAGGTCAACCCTGCGGGGACCGGTAAGGACAATACCCGAGTCCTCCGCGGAGGCAGCTGCGCCAGCCGCTGGGATGCCTGCCGCATCACCAACAGGTCGTTTATGCCGGCAAAGAACATCAAGGGCACGTTCGGCCTGAGGCTCGCGCTTTAGGTCACCGGTTAGGCCTTGGAACTATGTCTTGGAATACGGTCTTGAAATATTCAAAAAACAATAACTTCTACAATAATGGAGGAACAGCTTAAAGTTACCTGTCTTCACGACAGCCACGTGGCTCTCGGAGCCAAGATGAGTCCGTTCGCAGGATTCGATATGCCGATCCAGTACTCTTCGATCACCGAGGAGCATCTGGCGGTCCGCAACAATGTCGGTATGTTCGACGTGTCCCACATGGGTGAGATCTTCGTCAGCGGCCCTGACGCCGAGAAGTTCGTGAACCACATCTTCACGAACGATGTCCGCCCTATGGCGCCGGGCCAGATCCTTTACGGAATGATGCTCTACCCTGACGGCGGCACCGTCGACGACCTTCTGGTCTACAAGGAGTACACGGCTGACCACTATCTTCTAGTGGTGAACGCCGCCAACATCGAGAAGGACTTCCTCTGGATCAAGGACAACTCCAAGGGCTACGATGTGAAACTTGTCAACGATTCCGACAATTGGGGACAGATCGCCCTCCAGGGACCGAAGGCCGAGAAGACACTTCTTGAAGTCCTGCCTTTCGCCGCCGGCGCTGACGCCGAGACGTTCTACACCTTCAAGGATTTCGAGGATGAGGGCACAAGGGTCATCATCAGCCGCACCGGCTACACCGGAGAGGACGGTTTCGAGATCTACGCCAAGCCTGAACTGACGGTCAAGTACTGGGAGGCTTTCCTAAAGGCCGGAGTGGTGCCTTGCGGACTCGGCTGCCGCGACACCCTGCGTTTCGAGGCCGGTCTGCCGCTCTATGGCGACGAGCTCAGCGCCGAAATCTCTCCTGTGATGGCCGGATTCAGCATGTTCTGCAAACTGGACAAGGACGAGTTCATCGGCAAGGAGGCAATCGCCGACCAGAAGGCCAACGGTACCAAGATGAAGCTTGTGGGCATCGAACTCCAGGACAAGGCCATTCCGCGCGCCGGCTATCCTGTCGAGCTTGAGGACGGCACCGAGGTCGGAGTCGTGACCACAGGCTACCACAGCATCTCTCTGGGCAAGAGCATCTGCTTCGCCCTCGTGAAGAGGGAGTGCGGCGCTCTCGACGCCCCTCTTTCAGTGAGGATCCGCAAGAAGGTCTTCCCCGGAAAGGTTGTCAAGAAGAGATTCTATCAGACGAATTACAAGAAATAGTATAATAAATAATCAATATTCAAATAATTATGAGCAAAGTAGTAGAAGGCCTCCGTTACAGCGAGGACCACGAATGGGTAAAGGTTGAAGGTAATGTGGCTGTCATCGGTATCTCCGATTTCGCCCAGAAGGAACTTGGCGACATCACCTACGCCGACCTTCCTGAGGTTGACGACGAGGTCGAGGCAGGCGAGGAGTTCGGCGCTCTCGAGAGCGTGAAGGCTTCCAGCGAGCTTCTTTCCCCGGTTTCCGGCAAGGTTGTAGAGGTCAATCCTGACCTTGAGGACGCTCCTGAGAAGATCAACGAGGACGCTTACGAGGCCTGGATCATCAAGGTCGAGATGAGCGACGCCGCCCAGGTCGAGGCTCTGATGGACGCCGAGGCTTACAAAGCATATTCAGAGAAGTAGGAGAGATGGCAGCGTTTCCTTATTTCCCTCACACCGAAGACGATGTCCGCGCGATGCTGGACAGGATCGGAGTAGGCTCGCTTGACGACCTCTACTCCGATGTCCCTGCTGACGTTGTCTTCAAGGGTGAATATGACCTGCCCGAGGCCATGTCCGAGCAGGAGGTCAGGGACTTCTTCGAGGCCCTTGACAAGAAGGACGCGAAACTGAAGGTGTTCGTCGGCCAGGGCGCCTACGACCACTACACTCCTTCCGTCGTCCCTTACATCACTTCCCGCTCCGAGTTCCTGACGGCCTACACTCCTTACCAGGCCGAGATCTCCCAGGGAACCCTCAGGTACATATTCGAGTACCAGAGCATCATCTGCGCCCTGACGGGGATGGACGTCAGCAACGCTTCGATGTACGACGGTCCTACCGCCGCCGCCGAGGCCGTGAGGATGGCCCCTGCCTGCACGAAGCGCAAGACCAGGGTTCTCGTCTCCGAGGCACTTCTCCCGAACGTGCTGAAGACAATAAAGACATATTCAGGCTACCACGGCACCGACATCTGCTTCATCCCTTGCAAGGACGGGCAGACCTGCCCTGACTGCCTCAAGGCTGAACTCGCGAAAGGCGACGTAGCCGGTGTCCTCGTCCCTTCCGTCAACCGTTACGGTGTCATCGAGGACCACACTGGCTTCGCCGACGCCGTCCACGCCGAAGGTGGAATATTCATTGAATATTGCGACCCTTCCGCTCTCGCGGTGCTGAAAACTCCTGCCGAATGGGGAGCCGACATCGCCGTGGGCGACGGCCAGAGCCTCGGCATCCCGATGAGCTTCGGCGGCCCTTATGTAGGCTTCATGGCCTGCAGGAAGGAATATGTCCGCAAGCTTCCGGGAAGGATTGTGGGCGAGACCCGCGACTCCGAAGGCCGCCGCTGCTTCTGCCTTACGCTCCAGGCCCGCGAGCAGCACATCCGCCGCGAGAAGGCGACTTCCAACATCTGCTCGAATGAAAGCCTTATGGCTCTCTATGTGACCGTCTATGCGTCGCTGATGGGACCCAAGGGCCTTCAGGAGGTCAACGACCGCTCCTATGCGGCCGCCCACTACCTCCACGACGAGCTTCTCAAGACCGGCAGGTTCGCCGAGGTCTTCGACAAGCCGTTCCTCAAGGAGTTCGTGCTGAAGCCGCTCGTGTCCGTTGAGAGTCTGCAGGCGAAGCTCCTCGAAGGAGGCTTCTTCGCCGCCCTCCAGACCGAGGAAGGCTATGTCACTTTCTGTGCAACCGAAAGAAGGACGAAAGCTGAGATCGACGCTCTCGTCGCATTGGTGAAGGAGGCCTAAGGACGATGAAATACTACGACAAATTGATTTTCGAACTCTCCAAAGAGGGGAGAGTCGGCTATACTCTCGGTAAGAACGAGTGGACATCTTCCGCGAGCGAGATCCCTGCCACGCTCAGGCGCTCCGCTCCGGCCGGACTTCCGCAGGTCAGCGAGATCGACGTCGTGCGCCACTACACGAACCTGTCCCAGATGAACTTCGGTGTGGACACCGGATTCTATCCTCTGGGCAGCTGCACGATGAAGTACAACCCGAAGATCAACGAGGAGATCGCCGGGATGAAGGGCTTCCTCGGACTCCATCCTCTGCAGCCGGCTTCGACCGTGCAGGGCGCTCTGGAAGTCTACTACAACATGGATAAGGCCCTCGCCGCGATCACCGGTATGGCACACTTCACGTTCAACCCTTGCGCAGGAGCCCACGGAGAACTCACCGGTCTGATGATAATGCGTCAGTACCACATTCTCAACGGCGACCTCAAGAGGACCAAGATCATCGTGCCTGACAGCGCCCACGGGACGAACCCGGCCAGCGCGGCTGTCTGCGGCCTCGATGTGGTTGTGGTGAAGTCCAAGGCTGACGGTCTCGTGGATGTCAACGACCTCAAGCCGCTGCTCGGCGACGACATCGCCGGCATCATGATGACGAACCCTAACACCCTGGGACTCTTCGAGAAGGACATCGAGGAGATCGCCGCCCTCATCCACGGCTGCGGAGGTCTTCTCTACTACGACGGAGCGAACATGAACCCGCTCATCGGCGTGGCCCGTCCGGGCGATATGGGATTCGACATCCTGCACCTCAACCTGCACAAGTCGTTCTCCACGCCTCACGGCGGCGGCGGTCCCGGTTCAGGTCCTGTCGGAGTCTGCGAAAGGCTTGTCCCTTACCTTCCTGTCCCTAAGGTCGTCAAGAACGAGGCCGGACAGTTCGAGGTCAAAGGACGCGCCGGAGCCGGTCCTGACTACGCCGAGAAGAACGCCGAAGGCTGCGCTAAATCGGCCGGAGAAGTGTCCGGCTTCCTGGGTAACTTCGGAGTCATCCTCAGAGCCTACGCCTACATCCTTATGCTCGGCCGCGAGAATGTCAAGCTCGTCGGCAGGTACGCTACCCTCGGGGCCAACTACATCAAGGAAAGTCTCAAGCAGTGGTACAAACTGCCTATTCCGACCGTCTGCAAGCACGAGTTCGTCTATGACGGTCTTGTCGATGACGGCTCGAAGAAGGCTGAGGACGGAACCGTCATCCGCGAGGGCGCTACCACGCTGGATGTGGCCAAGAGGCTTCTCGATTTCGGCTTCCACGCCCCTACGATCTACTTCCCGCTTCTGTTCCATCAGGCCATAATGATCGAGCCTACTGAGACGGAATCGATTGAGACTCTCGACGCTTTCATCGAGGTGATGAAGAAGATCGCGCAGGAGGCCTCCGAGGATCCGGCAATCCTGAAGAGCGCGCCGCACACCGCTCCGATCACCAGACCGGACGAGACCACGGCGGCCCGCCAGCCGATCGTCAAGTTCCAGGACGAGAAATAATCATCCTTGAATATTCAGAAAAGCTCCGTTGCCGCCCGGCCGCGGAGTTTTTTTTCTTCCTTTCCGGCTCAAAAGTTTGCAGGTTCGGATTTTTTTCTTACCTTTGCAATCCCAATGGGGTATTAGCTCAGTTGGTAGAGCGTTTGAATGGCATTCAAAAGGTCAGGAGTTCGATTCTCCTATGCTCCACTTCCCGTTGAATTATAGTTTTATTGCGCGCATCTTCTTTCAGTCATGAAACAGAGGCTTAATTCCATATTCAGAACTCTTGAAAACTTCCGGAAAACCGAGCTGGAGGACATCAGCGTCTTTTTCGGCATCAGTCTTCCGAGAAAGGTCCACAAGGACGAATATGTGAAGAAACTCGGCGCCTACATCATCGAGAAGCCTTATTTCTGGATGATGAACATGATGGAGAGGGATCTGAGGCTTTTGCGCGACCTGGTGAACCTCGGCCCGGAGAAGTCCCTCTATCTTGACTATCCCGATTTCCCCACCATACTTGAATTCGTGGGCATCATAGCCTCGGACAACTCCGACGAGAACTTCGTCCGTGTCTGGCTTCCGAAGGATTTCTACGACATCGTTTCGCCTTGCATCGATGAAGTCATCCTTGACTGCGAAATGAGCGGGAGATTTGAAATTGACCGTGCCGCCCTCGGCTATCTGAACCTTTACGGCGTGATGACTGTTGAAGAGTTCTTCAACAGTATGGACCTGTACAAGGATTGGGCAGGATGGAAGGATGCGGACCATTTCTACAATCTGATCTCCTCCAGTCCCGTGATGAAGGTCTGCAGGATAGAACGGTCCGGAGTGAACTATATGGTTTCTCCGTCTGTTTTCAATCCGGATGAGATCATAAGCGGAAGGGAAGAATATCCCGATGTCAAGGGCCTGCGTCCGTTCACTCCGAAACAGGCTATGATGGCCGGTGAAGATTCTCCGTTCTCCGTGTTCGGTCTCGATTCGCCGGAAGGGGAAAAACTTGTGGAGATGCTCGGAAACCTGGGTTACGGCGAGGAGGACCGCAGGTGCGAAATCCACGACATCTGGACGAACGCCCAGATGATAGGGAACTCGGACACCACTGAGGACATTTTCTCCTGCGTGTCCCGCAAGCAGGACATCATCGAAACTTTCGAGGACTACAACGACTGCATGAAGGTGGTCGCCGCCTATGCCAACACCCTTCCGAAATGGCTTCTTTCCGGTCACTCGGCCAATGAGACCAACTGCCTTAAGGTGGCTCTGAGGACGGAGGAGGACCCGCTGGAAAGCCTCGTCAAGAAGAACCCGTTCCTCGGACTGTTCGTCCATCCTTCACCTATGGATGAACCTTGTCCCTGCGGCAGCCGACTCTCCTACCGCAACTGCCACGGCAAGCATCTGAGTTAGATTTCCGCTAGAACACGAATCCGGCTCCCAGTTCGGCGTAAAGCCGCTTGAATGAAACGGTGTTCACTCCGGTGCAGACAGTGAAGCGTCCTGCACGGAAGATGAGACCGAGATCGGCGGAAACGCCGCGCGGCGAGTCTTCGCTGACCTTCGCCCAGTCTCCTTTGCTGTCCTCCCACATCAGGATTCTTCTGCCGTAGCCGGCTCCCGCGCTGACGCTGAGCCAATCGCTGACTCTGAATATTCCGCCGCCGGTGACCGCCAGCCTCGAGACGCGCTTTCCGCCGGTAGTCCAGATGTAGCCGCTGTCCGTCGTCCCGTCCTCGTGGCAGGTGTAGCCGTAGGCCGAAGGATTGAAGTTGCTGACGGCCTTGACGTAGAATCCGACACGTCTGCGGGTCCAGGCGACCATGAAACCGGCTGAAGGGTCTGGCAAGCCAGCGATGAACATTGCGTTCACCCCGACGGTCTCCTTTTTCCTGACTGTTTTCTCCTCCTTTACCGGTGTGGGAACGTAGATTATGGAGTCCTTGACGATTACGGTGCTCCGGACTCTCGCCGGCACGTGCAGCCTGAGTTCGTACACGGATGCTGACTCGATAGGGCAGTTGAACTCGTAGTCCCGGATAATGCCGTAGGACTTATGCTTGATCGTGATCTTGCGCACTCCTGCGGGAACGTATACCCAGATCTCTCCGACTTCCTCCCGGACTCCCACCACTCCCATCACGCCGACGTCGAAGTCGAATCCGGTGTCGGGGATGACGACTTTGATCAGCGCGGCCCTGCGGTTGTTCTGGTCAAGCATCGGGTAGTTGCTGCGGGCGTCCAGGTCCCATTCCAGTTTCTTGAAGGACTGGACATAAAACTCCGAGGTGTCGCTCTGCCCGAAGGCGGCGATTCCGGCAAGCGCGGCAAGAATGAATATGAGAGCCAACTTCTTCACCGTTTAGAAATTATATGGTCCGATCACACCGAAATCCTTGTCGGGAGCCTCCTGCCAGGTCCTCACGTGAATGACAGGACGGGAGTAGTCGCTGAGGTCAACAAGTATGAAGAGATAGCCCGTGTCCGAATATGTCGTGGAGAAATATTCCTGCCTGATCTTTATTCCGAACAGCTGCTCTCCCTTGCCGAGCTTGATCACATCGCAGTCGGAGAACTGGATGTTGATATATTCCTGACTCGTGAACACCCTGCCGAGATTCCTGATGAAGTTCGCCTTGCTCTGGCGGGTCAGGGTGACGTAGCGGTTGCCGGCATATTCATTGGGCCCTTTGACATTCTGCAGCACGCGCCCGGTGATGATCAGGGCGTCCTCATCGAAGATGGAACTGATGTAGTCCAGACGCTTGAGGGCGTAGGCTGTCTTGTAGTTCTCCAGGAAGTTGATGAGGATTATCCTTGCCTCCTCGGACCAGCCGCTTTGCCCGACAATCTCCTGCACGGTCGGCCTGCCGAGGGCGAAGGAGAGATTGCTGATCCTGCCGTCTCCGTCGAAGGTGAACACTATGTCTTCGACGAACTGCCGTCTGTTGCCTTTGAACGAGAAGACCATAGGAATGCTCCTGCAGAAGACTTCGTCGCCAAGCCGGTAGAAGGTCAGCCCATCGCGGTTGAGGACTTTCGCGT
>CAVCDF010000014.1:0-3029 GCA_963600795.1 Anaerotignum sp.
ACACATATCATCTCTACCTCCGTCCGGGACTCGACACTCTGCGCAAGGCCGGCGGCCTGCACAAGTTCGAGAACTGGGACAGGCCTATCCTGACTGACAGCGGCGGTTTCCAGGTCTTCTCCCTGACGAAGATCAGAAAGATCACCGAGGAAGGCTGCAGATTCCAGTCGCACATCGACGGATCCCGCCACATCTTCACCCCGGAGAACAATGTCGACACCCAGAGGATAATCGGAGCCGACATAATGATGGCTCTCGACGAGTGCTGCCCGGGGAATGCCGACGAACGTTATGCCGCGAAATCCCTTAAGCTGACTCAGGGCTGGCTGGAGCGCTACTTCAAGCGTTTCTGTGAGACCGAGCCTCTGTATGGCTACAATCAGGTGATGTTCCCGATCATCCAGGGCTGCGTCTATCCGGAACTCCGCAAGAGGGCGGTGGACCACGCCGTGAGTCTGGTCGGCGACAGTCCGGCTGCGGGAGGTTTCGCCATCGGCGGACTTGCGGTAGGGGAGCCTACCGAGAAGATGTACGAGATGCTGGAACTTGTATGCCCGATTCTGCCGCAGGACAAGCCGCGTTACCTGATGGGAGTCGGCACTCCAGCCAACATACTCGAAGGTATCGCCAGGGGAGTGGACATGTTCGACTGCGTGATGCCGACCCGCAACGGCCGCAACGGAATGCTCTTCACCTGGAACGGCATAATGAACATGCGCAATTCCAAGTGGGCCGATGATTTCTCGCCGCTTGACCCGGACGGGGCCTCGTTCGTTGACCGTACATATTCGAAGGCATATCTCCACCACCTCTTCATCGCGAAGGAGATGTTCGCCGCCATGATCGCGAGCGAGCACAATCTCGCGTTCTACCTCGACCTTGTCCGCACCGCGCGGCAGCACATCGAGGCCGGAGACTTCGCATCCTGGAAGGAAGTGACTGTCAGGAAAATCAGCTCAAGGATGTAGGAATATGGAAGCGGGACTCAAAAAGATAGACAAGTACATCATCAAGAAGTTCATCCTGACCTTCTTCATCGCTCTCCTCCTGATCATAGGAATCGTCATCATCTTCGACATCAGCGAGAAGATCAACCACTTCGTCGAGAATCACGCTCCTCTGCGTGCGATTATCGTAGACTACTACGTGAACTTCGTGCCGTATTTCGTGAACATGTTCAGCCCTCTGTTCGTCTTCATCACTGTTATCTTCTTCACGTCCAGGATGGCGGCCAACAGCGAGATCATCGCGATCCTTTCCTGCGGAGTGAGTTACAGAAGGATGATGGTGCCGTATATGGTTTCGGCGTTTCTGATAGCGGCTCTCTCCCTCTCGCTCAACCTCTGGGTCATCCCGAGGTCCAACGTCAAGAGGATTCAGTTCGAGCAGAAATACGTCAAGCACAGGAACTCGCTTTCGTCCAATAACGTGCATTATCAGATAGACACGGGAAAGTTCGTCTATGTCGAGTCGTTCAGTTCGTGGAACAACACAGCGTACGGATTCACCCTTGAGGACATCCGCGACAACAGGCTGGTCCGCAAGCTTTCTGCGGAAAAGGCGGTCTGGGACAGCACGATGGGAGGCTGGAAACTCAAGAAGTATTTCATCAGGGAATATACCGACGGTCTGCAGGACCGCGTGAGCACGGGAGCGGAACTCGACACGGTCCTCAATCTGACCGTGACGGATTTCTACCGCAACAAGAAGACTGTCGAGACTCTTCCGGCGGCGGCGTTGAACCAGCTCATAGCCACCCAGAAGATGCGAGGCGACGCCAATGTGATGTATGCGCTCATAGAGAAGCACACCAGGCTTGCGCTGCCGTTCTCGGCGTTCATACTCACCCTGATAGGAGTCTCGCTCTCCTCAAGGAAGCGCAGAGGCGGCATCGGCCTGAACATAGGCATAGGCATAGCCTTGAGTTTCACCTACATCCTTTTCCTCCGGTTCAGTCAGATGTTCGTCTTCTCGGGGTCCATGCCTCCGGTCGTGGCTCTCTGGCTGCCTAACCTGATATTCGGAATAATAGCTGCGGTGCTTTACAGTAAAGCATCCAAATAAACAAATATTTATGTCACAACACACCTTATCCCCACTGAAACGGTCGATAGTCGGCGTTCAGTTCATGTTCGTGGCCTTCGGCTCCACGGTTCTAGTTCCTCTTCTCGTCGGGTTCGATCCTGCGATCGCTCTCCTGGCTGCCGGACTTGGCACACTACTCTTTCATGCGGTGACAGGCGGCAAAGTCCCGATCTACCTTGGCAGCAGCTTCGCGTTCATCGCTCCGATCGTCAAGGCGACCGAACTCTACGGAATGGCCGGAATGTTCTGCGGACTTGTGGCGGTAGGTGTCGTGTACATGCTGATGAGCCTTCTTGTGAAGCTCTTCGGAATCAATCTCATAAAGAAACTGTTCCCGCCGATCGTGATCGGCCCTGTCATCATCCTCATCGGTCTGTCGCTCGCCGGCACCGGAGTCGATATGGCAAGCAAGAACTGGCCTCTCGCTCTCGTGTCCCTGTTCGTGGCCATCGTCTGCTCCTGCTGGGGCAAGGGAATGGTTAAACTCATCCCTGTCGTGTTCGGAGCCCTCGCCGGCTACATCGTGTCATTGATTTTCTACAGAAGCCAGATGGACTTCTCCGGAGTGGCGGCCGCTCCTTGGTTCCAGCTGCCTCACCTCGCCAAGATGAGCTTCTCCTGGCAGGCGATCGTCTTCATGGCCCCTGTCGCCATAGCTCCGATCATCGAGCACGTGGGTGACATCTATGCCATCAGCGAGATCGCCGACAAGGACTTCGTCAAGGATCCGGGCCTGCACCGCACGATGCTCGGTGACGGTCTCGCCTGCACTCTCGCTGCCTTCCTCGGCGGCGCTCCTGTGACGACATATTCAGAGGTCACCGGAGCCGTGTCCCTCACGAAGGTCACAGATCCGTCCTGCATGAGGATCGCGGCTGTTTCGGCCATCCTGATTTCCCTCATCGGCAAGGTCGGCGCGGCAATACAGACCATTCCTACGGCCG
>CAVCDF010000015.1:0-4156 GCA_963600795.1 Anaerotignum sp.
CTACATACCGGCGATAAAGGCCGGAATCGAAGAGCAGAACAAGGAACTTGAAGCGATTCTGAGCAACCAGGATGCGCCTACGTTCGACAACACGGTGGCGGCTTACGACCTTTCCGGCCAGCTGCTCACCAACGTCTCGGCCATTCTGTTCAACCTTCAGGAGACTGACGGTGGCGACGAGATGAACAAGATCGCCGAGGAGGCGACCGCCCTGCTCACCGAGCACGAGGACAACATCTCGATGAACAAGGACCTGTTCAACCGGGTGAAAGCCGTCTATGACGCTGACCAGAGCGGCCTCACGAGAGAGCAGCAGATGGTCCTGAAGAAACTCTACCAGAGTTTCACCCGCAACGGAGTGGACCTCGACGAGGCCTCCCAGTCAAGGCTCAAGGAAATCAACCAGAAGATCGCCGCCGACCAGCAGAAATTCGGCACGAACCTGCTCGCCGAGAGCAACGCATTCAAGGACAGGTTCGGAATCCCCGTCTCGTCCTACACGACCGAAATGACCACCTGCGAGGACAGAAGCCACAGGGAGGAGATGTTCAAAGCATATTCATCAAGAGGCAACAACGGCAATGAATATGACAACAAGGCTCTCTGCCTGGAGATCCTGAAACTCCGCGCCGAGAGGGCGAAACTCCTCGGTTTCGACAACTTCGCGGCCTACCAGCTCGACAACAAGATGGCCAAGGATCCGGCGACCGTGGATGCGTTCCTCGGCAAGATCATCGGTCCGGCCGTTGCCAAGGCCAAGGAAGAGATCGCCGACATGCAGAAGATTATGGACGAGGACATCGCTGCGGGCAAGGTCGCGGCAGGTTCGAAGATCGAATCCTGGGACTGGTTCTACTATGCCGAGAAAGTGCGTCAGCGCAAATATTCATTGGATGAGAATCTGACGAAGCCATATTTCCGGATGGAGAATGTCCGCGCCGGCATCTTCTACGCCGCCCACAAGCTTTACGGCATCAACGTGGAGCCGCTGAAGGACGTGCCGCTCTACAATCCTGCAGTCGAGGCCTTCAAGGTCACCGACGCCGACGGCAGCCTTCTCGGAATATTCACCACCGACTATTTCCCTCGCTCGACGAAGAGAGGCGGTGCGTGGATGACGAATTTCCGCGAGCAGTACGTCGACTCGGAGGGCAACGACGTCCGCCCTATCATCATCAATGTCGGGAATATGACCGCTCCGACGGATTCGCTTCCTTCCCTTCTGTCCATCGACGAGGTGGAGACTGTGTTCCACGAGTTCGGCCACGCCCTGCACGGCCTTCTGACCAAGTGCCACTATCCTTCTGTCAGCGGCACCAATGTCGCCCGCGACTTCGTGGAGACCTTCTCTCAGTTCAACGAGAACTGGGCCTTCCAGCCTGAGATGCTCGCCGAATACGCTAAGCACTATGAGACCGGCGAGGTCATCCCTGACTCTCTCGTGACGAAGATCGTCAACGCCCGCAAGTTCAACCAGGGCTTCATGACTTCCGAACTCTGCGCCGCTTCCATCCTCGACATGAAATGGCACGAACTCACCGAGGCCGACCTCGCCAAGCTTTCAGAAGGCGACCAAGCCGCCAACGTGGCTGAGTTCGAGAAGAAGGTCTGCAAGGAGATGGGTCTCATCGACGAGATCATCCCGCGTTACCGCACGACCTACTTCAACCACATCTTCAACAGCGGCTACAGCGCAGGCTACTACAGCTATCTTTGGGCGGAAGTGCTTGACAAAGATGCTTTTGAATATTTCAAGGAGCAGGGAATCTACAATCCTGAGGTCGCTCTGAAGTTCCGCCAAACCTTCCTTGAGAAGGGCGGCAGCGAAGAACCGATGACCCTCTATCTCTCCTTCCGCGGAGCCGCCCCGGATCCGGGAGCGCTGCTTCGCGCACGCGGACTGGTGGACTGATGGATTTCTGACAGACATCCTGCTTTATGAAACGGGTACTGATAGTGACATATTACTGGCCGCCGGCCGGAGGGTCAGGAGTGCAGAGGTGGGTTAAATTCGCCAAGTACCTTCCTGCCAACGGCTGGCAGCCGGTCATATACACTCCTGAAAATCCGGAACTTACGGCCGTAGACAGGACGCTCGGAGATGAAATCCCTCCCGAAGCGGAAATCGTCAGGACCCGCATTGTCGAGCCATACGGGATTTACCGCCGCCTGATGGGGAAAGGCAGCAGCACTGACCTGAAGGCCCTGACGGACCCCAAACGGCAGAAGGACAGTGAGGTGAACCCCATCAACGGTCAGAAGAAGAACTGGAAACAGAAACTTTCGCTGTTCATCAGAGGCAATTTCTTCATTCCGGACCCGCGCGTGATGTGGGTCGGCCCATCTGTCAGATTCCTGAAAAAATACCTGAAGGAGCACCCTGTCGATGCGATAGTCACGACAGGGCCGCCTCAGTCTATGCACCTGATCGGACTGAAACTTTCAGAAGCCACAGGACTCCCCTGGCTTGCCGACTTCCGCGACCCCTGGACCAAAATGTTCTACTTCAAGCATCTCGGACTTTCCGGCTGGGCTGACAGAAAGCACCACAGGCTGGAAAAGGCCGTCCTTGACGGAGCCACGAGGGTGATTGCGGTCTCCCCTTTCGTCCAGGAGGAATTCAGGGCAATGACCGAGACTCCGGTCGAACTTATAACGAACGGATTCGATGAAGACGATTTCCGGAAAGAAGTCGAACTGGACGAGAATTTCAACATCACACACACCGGACTCTTCGCCTCGGACGGCAATCCGGAAACCTTGTGGAAAGTCCTTTCCGAGAAATGCAGGAACGATGAAGAGTTCAGACGTTCTCTGAGAATCAGACTTGTCGGAAAGACCGACAAAGCCATCACCGACTCGATCGAATCGTTCGGACTTGGTGCCAACCTGAAGGATTTCGGTTACCGGGACCACGAAACGGCTGTCAGCGAGCAGCTCAACGCCTCGATGCTGATCCTGCCTCTGCGAAAGGAGCCGGAATACCGCGCGGTGCTGCCGGGCAAACTCTTTGAATATCTCGCCTCGCGCAGACCGGTTCTCGGAATAGGCCAGACAGATGGAGCGATGGCCGGAATCATCCGGGAAACAGGATCAGGAGTGGTCTATGACTGGGATGACGAGAAGAAGATACGGGCCTGGATCGACTACTGCTGGGTGGAATTCAAGGACGATGAACTGAAGGACAACACCGGGGACATCTCGAAGTACAGCCGCAGCCGCCTGACTGCGCAGCTTGCATCGCTCCTCGACCGAATCACTAAAAAACAACAATGAAGAATATGAACAAAACACTTATCGGCAAGGTCGGACTGTATGCAGGGATTGTCCTGCTATTTCTGGTTCTGGCCTACGGATTCGTGCCGGAGGTGCTTACCGGCAAGATTGTCAATCAGAGCGACATAACCGGCTACAGAAGCATGTCGCACGAGGCCGCCGTCTGGAACGCGGCTCATCCGGACGACCAGACCCATTGGACGGACTCGATGTTCGGCGGAATGCCGACGACCTCCTTCATGCCGTCAAGCGAAGGAGACTGGACCCAGCCCCTGTACAACCTTCTGCTGACTGGCAGAAGACCGGCTACCTGGCTGTTCATATCCCTCCTCGGAGCATTCCTGCTGATGCTCTCGCTAGGCATAGACAAGATGTTGGCAATAGGCGGAGCCGTGGCCGTGACGTTCTGTTCGTACAATTTCCAGATCATCCAGGTGGGGCACAACACCAAAATGCAGGCGATAGCGTTCCTCCCATGGGTGCTCGCAGCCGTGATCTTCACCTACCGCTCGGCCCTCGGAAAGACCGGCACCCGGGCAGAAACCGCCGGCAAGAACGAAGGTTGGAAGTCCTGGCTGCCGAAAACCTTGCTGGGAGCAGTGCTGTTCGGCTTCGCCCTCTGCTTCCAGATCAAGGCCAACCATCAGCAGATCACCTACTATCTGGCCCTGATGATATTCATCTATGCCGCGTATCTTTTCATCCGCGCGTGCTTCTGCGGCGAGCGCGGAAAGGCATTGGGACGGTTCTTTGCGGCAAGCGCGCTTCTGCTTGTCGTCGGCCTGGCCGGAATCGGAACCAACACCATCAAACTTGCGCCCCTTTATGAATATACCCGATACACGATGCGCGGCGGTTCTGAACTTTCGCACCCGGAAGG
>CAVCDF010000016.1:0-10955 GCA_963600795.1 Anaerotignum sp.
CCAACGTGTGCAACGTGTGCAACGGGAGCGTGGCTGCAAATCCGTCTGCGGGACCTGGTAACAACAACAAGACGTAGTGCGTGACGGGAGCGTTTCGGGGTGTAATCGATGCTGTCAGGCATATGAAGTGTGTGACGGGTACGAATATGCCTGAATATGATCCAGTCACTGGTGGTGACGGAATTGAACGGGAATACACATGGAGATGAAGTATAGCACGTCTTGGGTAATATTGCGGATAGTCAGTAGTCGGAATGGAATGGAGTTCCGGGGCATCTTGGAATCCGGTGTCAGCGGATGTTCCTTCTGACCGGAATGAGGGCGATCAGGTAGCCGATAAGGGCGACGCCGGATATGGTCGCGAAGATGTCCTGCCATTGAAGGATGACCGGATAGGCGTTCACCAGAAAACTGCCCGGCATCTTGATGAAACCGAAATGCTGCTGCGCAAGCGCGAAACCTATTCCGATGACAAGTCCGGCCGCAAGGCCAAGGAGCGAAATCAGCCAGCCTTCCAGCGTGAAAGTCCTGCGCAGCAGGCGGCCGGTTGCGCCGAGGCTGCGGAAAGTTTCGATGTCTTCCTTCTTCTCGATGATCAGCATCGTGATGCTGCCGAAGATGTTCAGGGCTATGATGATGATGACGAAGATCAGGATGAGGAATATGGCGGCTTTTTCGTAGCGCATCATCTTGTACAGGGACGGATTCTGGCGGAAGCGGTCAAGGACCTTGTAGCCGGGCCCAAGTTCTTTTCCGATGCTCTTTACTGCCTTCCTGATTTCCTTTGCGGAAGCGCCGTCACGAAGCCTGATCTCCACGCCGGACACTTCCTTGTCGTAGCCGAGAAGCTGCCTCATCTGTTCAAGCGGAAGAATCAGCAGCTCGTTGTCAATCTGCTGGTTGACCGAGAATATTCCTGAAGGGCGGAGCCGTATGGATTCGATTGAAGCGGCAGGATTGGCGAGCGAAAAATTCCTGTCCCTGACCGGGTAGAATATTTCCGCCGAGGCAAGGAAGGCGGGATTCATACCCATCCTGTAGGCAAGGCCCGAACCGACAGCCATCTGCGGAAGCTGACCCTTGTGAAGGGAGAACTGCCCGGACACGATGTGCTCGGCAAGCGTTGATTTTTCTTCATATTCCCTGTCCACCCCCTTCGCCTTGGCGATTCCCTGGCGACCGTCGTAGTCAACGAACACATTCTCCTGAAGGATAAGATTATATTCACTGACGGAAGGGTCGGATTCCAGCTGCCTGAAGGCTTCTCCTTCCGGGATGAAGACCTTGCCCTCCGCCGGAGCAATCAGAATGTCCGGCTCGACGTTGCTGAGTGTGGATTTCACCAGATCGTCGAAGCCGTTGTAGATGGAAAGGATGATGATCAGCGCCGCCGTCCCTATCGCCATACCGACTGCACTGATCGCGGAGATGATGTTTATCACATTGTGTGACTTCTTCGCGAACAGGTAGCGACCGGCTATGAACAGCGGCAGGTTCATCGGCGCGTCGGATTATTCCGGCCTGTAGGAGTCCTTCAGCGCCGTGGTCTTGTTGAATATCGTCTTGCCCTCGGTGCTGTCGGGATCCTTGTAGTAGTAGCCCGTGCGCTCGAACTGTACGGCGATGCCTGACTTGTCCTCGAGAAGGGCTGGCTCGGCGAAGCCCTTGGCGACCGTCAGGGACTCCGGATTGAGGTAGTCCTTGTAGTCCTTGTCCTCAGGGATGGAGTTCATGTCCTCCTTGGTGAAGAGACGGTCGTAGTTGCGGATTTCGATCTCCTTGGCATATTCAGTCGAAACCCAGTGGATTGTGCCCTTGACGGAACGCCACTCTCCGCCGCCCGGTCTGGTGGTCGGATCGTAGGAGCATTTCAGTTCGACGACATTGCCATCGGCATCCTTGACGACCTCCTCGCACTTGATGATGTAGGTGTACTTAAGGCGCACCTCACCTTCCGGCTTGAGGCGGAAGAACTTCTTCGGAGCGTCCTCCATGAAGTCGTCCCTCTCGATGTAGAACTCGCCGGTGAACGGAACCTTGCGGGTCGCTCCTTCAGGCTCGGCAGGGTTGAGAGGGCAGTCGAACCACTCGACCTTGCCCGGCTCCCAGTTGGTCAGCGTGACCTTGAGAGGATTCTGCACGACCATATACCTGTTGGCCCTGACGTTGAGGTCCTGGCGCACGCACCATTCCAGAAGCTGGATGTCCATCATCTGGTCGCGCTTTGAAACTCCGATCTTCTCGCAGAACATCTTCAGAGCCTCGGCCGTGTAGCCGCGGCGGCGCACTCCGCAGAGCGTAGGCATCCTCGGATCGTCCCAACCGGAGACGAGACCTTTCTGCACGAGTTCAAGAAGCTTTCTCTTGCTCATCAGAGTGTAGGTCAGATTCAGTCTGGCGAACTCGTACTGATGGCTCGGCCAGATCTCAAGTGTCTTGATGAACCAGTCGTAAAGAGGTCTGTGCACATCGAACTCCAGCGTGCAGATGGAGTGGGTGATGTGCTCTATGGAGTCGCACTGCCCGTGGGTGAAGTCGTACATCGGGTAGATGCACCACTTGTCGCCGGTACGGTGGTGCGAGGCGTGCTTGATGCGGTACAGAATCGGGTCGCGGAACATCATGTTCGGCGAGGCCATGTCGATCTTGGCGCGGAGCACCTTCTCTCCGTCGGCGTACTTGCCGGCCTTCATTTCTCTGAATATGCGGAGGTTCTCCTCGACGCTGCGGTTCCTGTACGGACTTTCGACACCCGGTTTGTCGATCGTGCCGCGGCCCTTGCTGATCTCCTCCTGAGTCTGGTCATCGACGTAGGCCTGTCCACGCTCGATCATCTGCTCGGCCCAGGCGTAGAGCTGGTCGAAATAGTCGGAAGCGTAGAGTTCCTTCTCCCACTGGAATCCAAGCCACTTGATGTCCTCCTTGATCGAGTCGACATATTCGGTGTCCTCCTTGGTAGGGTTGGTGTCGTCGAAACGGAGGTTGGTCTTGCCGCCGTACTTCTGGGCGAGTCCGAAGTTTATGCAGATGCTCTTGGCGTGTCCGAGGTGGAGGTAACCGTTAGGCTCCGGAGGGAAACGTGTCATCACGCTTTCCACTTTGCCGGATTTCAGGTCGTCTTCGATTATCTCCTCAAGAAAATTGAGTCTTTTAGGCTCTTCGGCCGTTGGATTCTTCGCTTCTTCCATTGTCTATCAATAATTGCTTGCCGTCAATGACAGCCTGTTAATATCAAATATTGTCATCAAATCTGCAAAAGTACAAAAATAATCCTCTGCCCGGAAACTTTCGAATCGGAAATTCAGTATTATTTTAAAGTGTCCATTCTCGGCTATGCGCGGCAGGAAGGCAGGCAGTCTCAGAAGCGGAACTCGAGGCCGAGATTCAGAACAAAGCGGTTGTCATGCGGAACCTTGACGCCGTCCTTGACCTCATAGCGATGCGTCATACGCCAGAAAGCGTCGACACGGAGGACTCTGAATATGTTCGTGATTCCCACGCCCATCTCCACATAAGGGCGGTTCAGCTTGCCCATCCCTTCGGGGAAAAGCATCACGGCCCCGAACTTGTCGTCGCCCACGATTCCGTTGTTCTCCTTGCGCACAGTGCCGTAGGCGGCCCTCAGCGAAGCCACCTCACGCCACTGCAGCCTTCTCAGCAGCGGAATCTTGCCCAGGAAGAAACCCTTGAAGTTGTGTTCCCAGAACAATGTCGCCCAAAGGTCGGAAGCGAACTCGTAGTAGTCCATACAGGCAAACGAATGTCGTGAGAATGAATATGTACCGTTGCCTTCGTGAATCTTGAGCATCGGATAAGGGACCGTGCCTACGATGGTTCCGGCGGAAATGTCCACTTTCGACAGGCCGACAGGCGGAATCGGGAGCGTGTAGTGCATGGTCAGTTCCGGGCGGAAATATGAATATTCATTCCTTCCTATTCCCTTCATCGAAGCGATAAGGTCAAGGGTGACGACAGGATATTTCGAATAAAGATAATGCTTGTCGAAGGTTGTCCTCGTGACTATCTCGTCCTTGGAGAAACGAAGCTGGAGATGGGCCTGGTTGTAGCCCACCGAATTGAACCGCACCCCGTCCGGAGAAAACATAGGAACATATTCATTGGAAAAGATTCTCCTGCTCTCAAGAGCGATGACCGAGTTGAAGTTCTGGGACCACTCGTGCTGGTAGGAAATCGAATAGTCGTTCACCATACTCATCTTCTGGCTGTTGGCCTTGGCGAGCACGGACGTCACCAGGCTTCCGCTCCCGTAGGCATAAGGTCCCTTGCCCAGCTGCATCACATCGTGCTTGTACATAAGCGACAGCTTGCGCGTAGGCTGGTTGCCGAACATATATTCGAAGGTACCGCCGCCCTTGAACGTCTTGTCCCTGAAGCCGTAGGCGGCATAGGCCATGATTCTGAACTTACGGCTCAGGTCGTTTGCCGTGCGCACTCCGAACTGGAGCCTCGCCCCCTCAAGCCTGTTGAAGCTGAAAAGCGAAGAATACGGACCTATCCCTACATATTTAAGGTTCAGGAAACCGTTGACGAACATATCCACAAGAGCATAGACATCCTTGTACAGCGGCACGCTCTTGATGGAATCGACCATATTGTAGATTCCCTGCTCCTTCTCGCTCAGAGGGAACGGCCTGGCCTGCTGCCAGAAGCCGTCGTCATTGTTCATCACGCTCCTGTCGGCAAGGACCTGGGACTTGGCATCGTCCCTGTCCTCACGGAAAGTCACGTCGAAATCCGGCTCCCCATAGTGTATCTGTCTGTTGCCCAGAAAGGAAACCATCTTGGACGAATCCCGCATCGTGACCGAAAAGTCCACATACATCTTCTCCTGGCCGTAGAACCAGGTGGAGTCGGAGATTCTCCTGTTCTCGACATCAATCGCCATATCCCTGACCCAGTTGACGTTGGACCCTTTCTTGAGTCTCGCGTGGATGTCCCTGAGAGCATATTCCTCGGCATCTATGGACATCTCGCCGTCGAAAGTCGGCGATGACACCCACTTGGACGGATGGAAACGCACCTTGTAGGTCTTGCGCCCTTCGACGTTCAGGCTGTCCACAAGATAATAGTTGTAGTAGGTGGTGCCGGAAGTTGAAAGCGGAGAAGGTATCTCCACCTGGAATATGTTGATGTAGTTGTCGTAGAAGTTGGTCTTGACGTACATAGTGCCGGTGAACTGTGCAAGCACCGGGTCCTTGTCCACTCCGGAGATTCTGGTGGCCTTGATCACCTCGCGGCTCGCGTCAGGATTTCTCCTGTGGTAGAATCTCGACGAAGTCTCCGAAATCAGCACCGGCAGGTACGGAAGTCCGGACACGACCGAGGTGTCCATATAGTCGTAGACGAAATGGAACTTCCGGGGCAGCACGCGGCTGATTATCTGGTTCTCGGGGTTAGTCAGGTCCAGTTCCATCTTGGTGTAGACGTCGCAGCCGTACTTCTGCCTGAGTTCGGGGTTGTTCCTGGCCTTGGCCAGATCGACCTTCCTGAGAATCGAGCGGACATAACTGTCGTCCGGCTTGATCACGGCTGCGCTCAACTCGTCCGTCACCGGTTTGAGTATGAATATGATCTCGTTGAAACTGTGCGGAGTGACCTTCTTTACGGATTCCGAATATCCCAGGATGGAGGCCGAAAGCTGCGTCAAGGTGTCGACCCTCGTTTCGAGGGAGAAGTTGCCGTCAAGGTCGGCGGAAACTCCGACGGTGGAATTCTTGAAATAGATTCCGGCGAAGGGGATGCCCTCCCCGGTCGATGCGTCGATCACTCTTCCCTTGACTTTCGTGGCCTGCGCGCTGGCGTCGAAGCAGGAGAAAATCAAGAGCAGGAAGGTTGTAAGGAATAAGCCGGGGATATGTTTTGAAAGTTGTTTCATTTTGAAAGTCTGCATAAGCGGGATACCGGAGGCGGATCATCGGATCCGGTCGATCTTCAGCTGCTGGATCCGGTAGCCGCCGCCTCCGTTGCTCACGAAGACGGTCACCTCGAAAACTTCGCCTCCGGCGCTGAGATAACCCAGCGCATACTTGGAATTGGAATGGGATGCGGTGTGGCTGATTTCGAAGGAACGTGGGGTATGCCCATCGAAGAACGCCTTGAGAATCTGCTTCGCCTGATTCTTGCTTGAGTCATTGGTCGTGGACATTATCGTTATTTCAAGGTTGTCCGCGAACCAGGCTGAAAGTTTCTCGACATCCCCGCGTCCCAGATACTTTGCAATCGGGACAAACACGTCATAACTGTCCGCGGAGGCAGCCGCGCCACCGCAGAAAAGCATCACGGCGGATGCCAGGAATATCCTCAAAAAGGCCTTCATAGCATAAAAACAAGGTTCCGCAAAGCGAAACGCAAGCTATTTATGTTGCAAATACCGAGCCACTTTGTTATTTTTGCAGACGATGAAAATCAGTTTGCTGACAGTCGGAAAAACCGACATAGGATGGGTCCGGGAAGGTCTGGAGACATATTCCTCCAGGCTGTCCCATTATGTGCCGTTCTCCATCGTCGAGATTCCGGAGCTGAAGAACGTCTCCGCGCTCACCCGCAGCCAGATCAAGGAGAAGGAGGGCGACATGATACTCAAGAGCGTAAAGCCTTCCGACAGAGTCATCCTGCTGGACGAGCACGGCAAAGAATTCCGCTCGGTGGAATTCGCCCGTGAAATAAGCGCGATGATGAACGGCGGTGGCAAAGATGTTGTATTCGTCATCGGCGGCGCCTACGGCTTTTCAGATGCGGTCTATGCAAGATGCTGCGGAAAGATCTCGCTTTCAAAGATGACATTCTCGCACCAGATGGTCAGAACGATATTCGCCGAGCAGCTTTACCGGGCATTCACAATCATCAAAGGGGAACCGTACCATCACGAATGAAAGGAAAGAGATTCGACATAAGGGACTGGCTTGCCGGGAGTTTTATAGCTTGCGCCGTAATCCTCCTGGCCGCCGCTTGGCTTGCCGGAAGATGGTCCGGCAACACGGAACGCGAGGCCTTGCGCGCCGGCAGGGAAGCGGACAAGCGGATGGACATCCTCGAAGGCTACATTTCTGCCGCGCTGTCAGCTGACAAGAGAACCTGGACCGGGCAGAATGACCTGCCTGAGGACATGGTCATCTACCGCTACATAGACGACACCCTGCAGTCCTGGAGCAACCAGTTCCCTGTCCGGAACGATGACATAAGTTCAAGAATCGTCATCCCGAAACTGTCAAGGCCCACCGTGGACCTGTACTCTCCTCTTGCCGACGTGACGCAGGACGTGTCTTTCGTCAACTACGGACAGAAATGGTATCTGATCAAGGCCGAGACGCTCGGAACAAGAAAAGTCATCGCCGGCCTGGAGATAGTCGACCAGATGGACAACGGGAACCGCAACGGCATCAACCGCCATCTGAAGCTCGGGAGAGGCTGCTCGATCGTTCCGCTTTCCGAAACTGAGGGTTCGGTCGTGACGCTGGACGGAAAACCGGTCTTCAAGATTTCGGCGGATTCGCTCACCGGGATGCCGGTGGCATCCCATCAGTTCCTTATCTGGCTGGCCATCGGATTCTTCATCATAGCGGCTCTCCTGCACCTTGCCACCAGAAGGACGATGAAAAGGCTTGCCCTCGTGCTTACCGGAATCTTCGTGGCGATCTTCGCAGCCTACCTGTGGGGGCTGAAGGCGGATGATTCGTCAAGACTGTTCTCGCCGACCGTGTATGCCGACGGCCAGCTGTTCAACTCCATCGGCACGGTGATAGTGACGAGCCTGGTGATGGTGCTGAGCATCGGATGCATCTACGTGACGAGAAACGACATATTCAGAAGAATCCTAGGCACCAAAAGGCCGAAGCTGAGCCTGGCGCTCTACTCATCCGCGATCTCGGCGATTCTTGTCGCTGTGCTTGTCTTCACGCACTTTATGCTCAGGAGCATCATCCTGAACTCCAACATATCGCTTGAACTCTACCGCCTCAATGACCTCAGCGTGTTCAGCCTGCTTGTCTATCTGACGATAGGCGGCCTGCTGATGACCGTGCCCCTGCTCGTCCAGATGCTCGCGCCAGCGCTGAAAAGACAGACCGGACTCCGGTTCAACCTGTTCACGAACGGATGGAGGATTCTGACGGCATCCGTCTTCGCTCTCTACCTGGTCACCGTGGCCGCGACGCTCGGATTCAGGAAAGAGGAAGACCGGGTCAACGTCTGGGCGAACCGGCTGTCAATGGACAGGGACATCAGCCTTGAACTTGAGCTCAGACGGATCGAAGACCAGATAGCGTCCGACAGGATGACCGCCGCGCTTGCCGCCATAAAGAACAGCAACAGCATCATCCTTGGCAGAATAGTCGAGAACTATATGCTGCGGACCGCGCAGGACTACGACATTGTCGTCGAGCTGTTCCCGGAAAACGAGAAGAATCCGGCCGCAGTGGCCTACTTCACGGAAATGGTGTCCGGCGGGACTCCCATTTCGGCCGGTTCCAGGTTCAGGTTCAGACGCGACAACTCCGGACACAGCCTCTACACCGGAAGCTTCGCCTACTACAACGAGGGCAGCGGGGTGACGATGATGCTGCTCACCGTTTCTCCGAAGTCGAACCGGGAAGACAAGGGATACGCCCGGCTTCTGGGATATTCCGCTCCCGGAGCCGTGCTGATTCCGGCAAGATATTCATACGCAAAATATTCCGGGAAGAGCCTGATTTCCTGCAAAGGCAATTACTCCTACTCCACGGTTCTTGATGAAGAGGTGGAATACGGGATCGACGAAGGTTCCGACGGCGTGATCAGGCTTAACGGCTACACGCATTTCGTCAACAGGATCTCCGAAGAGGATCTCGTCATCATCTCCAGGCCGAAGACCGAGAACTTCAACTATGTCGTGGCATACCTCGTCCTCACCCTGACTTTCTGGGCCTGCCTTTCCCTCCTTACTCTGGCGAGGAGCCATTCAGGAAAGAAGGAGAAGAACTACTACAAGTCAAGAATCAATGCGGCGATGATGGTGGCTCTGGTGATGACTATGATCACTCTCGCGACTGTCAGCGTACTCTTCGTTTACAGAAGGAACACCGCCAACCTGAAGTCTTCGATGTCCGACAAGGTCAACTCTCTCCAGACCCTTCTCCAGGCAAGATGCCGCTTCGCCCAGGACTATGCGGACCTGAACACGCAGGAAGCCTCAGGGCTGCTGGACGAGATAAGCAACACGATGAAGTCGGACATCACTCTCTACACCACTTCAGGAAGAGAGTTCAAGTCAACGACCCAGGAGGTGTTCGACCGTATGCTTCTCGGTTCCAGGATGAACCCGGAGGCCTTCGAGAACATCATCTACAAGAACAAGAGGTACTACATCGGGAAAGAAGACATCGGCGACAAAGCGACGTATTTCCTCTATGCGCCTGTGTTCAACGCGAAAGGCGCGATGATAGCCATAATGTGTTCGCCTTTCACCGATGAAAGCTTCGACTTCAAGTCTGATGCTGTGCTTCACTCGGTGACGGTCATCACGGTGTTCATGATCCTGCTGCTGCTCGCGAGGTTCATCACAATGGCGGCCGTGGACAAGATGTTCAAGCCTATCTCCGAAATAGGGCGGAAGATGAACGAGGTCAGCATCAGCAATCTTGAATATATAATCTACGAACGGGACGACGAGGTGTCAAGGCTTGTCCAGGCCTACAACCGTATGGTGCACGACCTGTACAACTCCACCAAGCAGTTGGCGGAGGCGGAGAGAAACAGGGTGTGGGGTACGATGGCACGGCAGGTGGCGCACGAGATCAAGAATCCTCTGACTCCTATCAAACTGCAGATTCAGAGGCTCATACGGTTGAAGAAAAACGGCAATCCCGTCTGGACGGAGCGTTTCGATGAAGCCACGGAAGTAGTTCTCAAGCAGATTGACCTGCTGGCTGACACGGCCGGCCAGTTCTTGACATTCGCCAACCTTTATCATGAGAAGCCGGTGGAGATCAATCTGGACAGGCTTCTGAAAGAGGAAATCTTTCTCTTCGACACGAAGGAGAACATCACGTTCTCGTATATGGGACTGGACGATGAGACTGTAAAAGGTCCGAAGCCTCAGCTGACGCGAGTCTTCACGAACATCATCAACAACGCGATTCAGGCTATAGAGAAAGCTCAGGAGGATTGTGTCGAGAACGGCAGGGAGCCTGTCCCCGGAAAGATTCAGATCTCTTTGCGCAAGGATACCAAGGACGGTTTCTATGACATCGTGTTTGAGGACAACGGCGCCGGAGTCAACGAGGAGAACCGCACGAAACTCTTCACTCCGGACTTCACGACAAAGAGCAACGGAACCGGGCTGGGGCTTTTCATCTGCAAGAACATTATCGAGAAGTGCAACGGAGAGATTTCCTATTCAAAGTCCTACTATCTCGGCGGAGCCTGCTTCACGATCCGTTACCCGAAAGGGTGAATATGAATATGCTGAAAAGGCACAAATGGACACAAAAGGGAGCTATATACTTTAGTCGAAAATTTCTCCAAAGACTGATTATCCGCAATCATACCCAAGCCTTGTGGGGTCAGTCCTACTCCCCCACGTCCGTTTCCCCTTTCAGATCCTTCGATTCTCAGATACGGAATCATCTTCAGGCATATCCGCTTCCATCACTATCTCCAGTGTGACTTTACACTAGCCTTCCTTGCGGCATTTACGAGAGCCTGTCTGTTCTCCTTCCTGCCTGGCGTAGTTGATGGAGTTGATTCTGCCACATTCAGTCATCATATCACTGTCGCGCTTTACAGCTTGGCCACTTCATCCAACGAGAGCCCAGTGCAGACTGAGATAGTTCCGGCATCGACACCCTTGGCCTTGAGAGCCGAGGCTATTTCGTGCTGCGATTCTGCTTTGCCTTTCAGCTCACCTTCCTGCCGTGCGTAGTTGATGGAGTTAATCCTGTCGCGTTCCGTCATCATAT
>CAVCDF010000017.1:0-2549 GCA_963600795.1 Anaerotignum sp.
ATTCATAAAGCTCCTTGTCCTCGCTCTTGCCGTGGCAGGCCTCGCCACGATGTGGATGGCCGTTTTCGCCGATGTCGGTGTCACGGTCCTCGCCGTCCTCAACGCCGCCCGCGCCCTGAAAGCCTGACGGATAACTGGTGGCAGTTGAATGAACAGAAGAAGAGTCTGACTAATTTCTGGAGCGAAGCGACCCAGGGGGTCTGGGGGATACGGCCCCCAGTGCCCCATAGAGGCTGTCACGAAGTGACTGGGGGTAGAAAACTAAGAAGAGGGTGACTAAAAAGTCAGCCTCTTCTTTTTGGAGTTCAGTTTCCTGCGGTCTTATTTTTCAAGATCGAAAGACCAGACCTTGTCATAGTTTCTGAGCGTGCTGACCTTGGCCGTGAGATCCGTGAGGTTGTAGACTACCGACCATTGGGTGTTGCTGGTGAGTTTCTCAGGATTCTTCGGCTGTGAGGCGGCTTTTAGAGTGCTCATCGCCTGTTCTTCCGTCAGGATGTTGTTGTGGCGGGCAAGGGAATCCGCCATTTTGTTGTAACGGTCGCGGCCGTGATCGGACAGTCCGCCATATTTATGGTTTGCCATCTTAGGGGAGACGTAGAAGTTGGTCACGTATCTCTCGCCCACAAGAGGGTCGAAGGTGTTCGGGTATTTCCCGTCACCTTCATAGACATATTCAACGATGGCTGAGTTGCCCGCCGCGTCGGCGATGAAGAAGTGGTAGTTGCCGGCATTGTCGAACGTGCAGTTCATGTCGAACTCGCTGAGTTTGGCGATTGCGTCTTCGACATCTTCTGCTGTGTCAAGCAGATAGCGCATCGCCGTCGAGGTGGCGATTTTCTTTTTCCCGGTGTTCTGCATCGTCGGTTCACCGTCAAGGTGCAGGACTCCGACCGCAAGTCCCTTTTCATTCATTCCGTCCATAAGAACGTAAGGAAGCAGCATGACGTTGGAGATGTCGGTTACTCCGTCGTTGTAGAAGCCTTTCTCGTAGCCTATCCAGTAGGCGTCCACCATACAGATGGACTTGTAGCCGTTCTTCGGGGCCGTGCGGACCATCACCGCCGCGATGTCAGCAGGATGTGCGAAGTCGAAGTTGCGTCCCATCAGGCATTTCCCGTCAGGAGTCTTGGCCGCGAACGCGCTGCATCCGCTGCCGTAGTCCATATCGATGGACTTCGTCACCGGAACGTCGTAAAGTTCTTTTGCGGTGAATGCCGAGAGGTCATCCATCGTGATCGCCTGGTAGGTGTTCACGCATTTGTCCATCTTGTAATCGGCCGTGTAGTTCAACTCATAGAATCCGCCGGTTCCGTCGAGATTCTTCATCGAACGGATCATCTTGAGCTTCGAATTGTCGGTGATGTACTTGGCCTCGTTTGAGGTTTCTGCGGAAATCTTTTTCTGGCAGCATCCTGAACAGGATAATGTAAGAATGACGGTTGCCACGGCGATGAGGCAGCTGGCCGGTGGTAAAGGATTCGGATTGATCATGGTATTATAAGTATTATAATGTGTTATTGATGAATGTGTTCGTTTATTCGCAGAATCAATGTTTGAAAAACGTTGTAAAGTACGAAAAATCTTTGACTTCCGCAAATTCACCCCACGATTTTCATAAAATATGCGATCAGCCCCGCCACACGATGCCGCAGGATATATTCTATAATTGCAGATATTCAGAAAATAAAATCAAGCCGGGGATGAATGTGACGATTATATTGTAATTTTGCGTTCTGAAAATCAACTTATACCGAATATGGACAGTACTGACAACACCTCGAAAGTGCTTGAGGTCGCATCTATGGCGGGACACATTCTCCTGGAGAACGGTGCCGAGATAGCGCGCGTGGAGGACACGATGGAGAGGATCGCATCGCACTACGGTGTCGATTCCGGGCATTTCTACGTCATCAGCAACGGCATATTCACGACCGGACCTTCCGGAAGGTATGCCAATGTGGAATTCATTCCCATCCGTGGCATACAGCTCTCGAAGATTGTGTCCGTCAACAGGTTAAGTTATGCGATCGCCGCCGACAAGGTTTCCTTGGAGGAGGCGGAGGGCTGGCTTGAGACCATCAGACGTTCTCCCGCGAAGCCGGCCTGGGAGCAGATACTCGGATCGGCCTTCGGAGCCGCCGGTTTCTGCGCAGTCTTCGGCGGAGGGTTTATGGACTGCGCGGCGGCCTTCGTCGTGGGGACTCTCCTTTATGTCTTCTGCCTTTTCGTCAGCGCTCCGTATCTCTCCAAGATTGTGGGAGGGCTGTGCAACGCTCTTCTGGCCACGGTAATGTGCATCTTCTTCTACAAGATAGGGTTCGGTGACAGCCTGAGCAACGTCATCATCGGCGCCATAATGCCGCTGATCCCGGGAGTGCCGTTCGTCAACGGTGTGCGCGACCTTGCCAACTCCGACTACATCGCCGGTCTGACCAGGCTGACCGACGCGATGCTGGGATTCATCTGCATCGCCCTCGGAGTCAGCATCGGTTTCCTGCTCGACGGCTGGGCTTTCGGCGGTATGGTCAAGTTGAACGGTATGACTG
>CAVCDF010000018.1:0-7277 GCA_963600795.1 Anaerotignum sp.
GCCATCCCTCTCCGGCGACGTTTAAGGCTTTTTTCGTCGCCCATCACCTCCGGCCATCCCTCTCCGGCGACGCATCTGGCCATTTCCGCTGCCCGCCACCCCGGCCGCACCTCTTCGGGAGCTTTTAGGGGCGGAATCGATGCCGTCATACGCGGCGGAAAAGGTGACGTGAGCGAATATGCTCAAATGTGATTCCGTCACTACACTAAGAATACATACGGATAAATGATTATCAGCAAAAATACCCGGTAGAATAAGGGAGCGTGAGGAATAATAGCTTGAATCATAATGAATTAGATATTTGTCTTTAGGAGAATCCTCCTTAAGACAAACAGCTAAATCACAGATAATCAAACCTATAGTTCCCACGCAACAAATCTTGCTGCTTAGTGGACTCGTTGTCTAAGTCTAAGTGCAACGGAACAAGTGCGAAGATGGAGGACAGACTTGAATGGCCTGGACATAATTGCGGATAGTCAGTTATGGATAAGAATACATACGGAGTTGAAGAACATACCGCACGGCTCGGGCATAATTGCGGATAATCAGTCCCGTTGCCTTTCCTGCTGAAGATTCTGCGGAGTGTTGTACCTTTTTTCATTATATTTGCAGAATATTTGTGGCCTGCCCGGTGACGGGTGGCTTCGGCCGCGCGGGAGTGAGTTCCCTCAGGCGGCCGCCTGCCTGCGGTGTGCCGTTGAATATAAAAGCATAATAAGGAATATGTTCGATAACTTACAGGAGAGGCTGGAAAGGTCCTTCAAGATTCTGAAGGGCGAAGGCAAAATCACCGAGATAAATGTGGCGGAGACCCTCAAGGACATCCGCCGTGCGCTGCTTGATGCGGACGTGAGCTACCGTGTGGCCAAGGATTTCTGCGACAAGGTCAAGGTCAAGGCGATGGGACAGAACGTCCTTACTGCCGTCAAGCCTCAGCAGATGATGGTCAAGATAGTCCACGACGAACTCGCGGACTTTATGGGCAGTTCATCCCAGGACATCGACATCAAGGGCAATCCGGGCATCGTGCTGATGGCAGGTCTGAACGGTTCCGGTAAGACGACGTTCTCGGCAAAGCTTGCGAACTACATCAAGAGCAAAAGGGGAATGAAGGTCCTGCTGGCGGCCTGCGACACTTTCCGTCCTGCCGCCATCGAACAGCTGAAGGTTCTCGGCGAGGGCATCGGAGTGCCTGTCTACACGGAAGAAGGAGTCAAGGATCCGATCGTAATCGCGCAGAACGCCATAGCGAAGGCCAAGTCCGACGGATTTTCCGTCGTCATCATAGACACTGCCGGCCGTCTGGCCGTCGATCAGGAACTGATGGATGAGATTTCCGCTCTCCACAGCGCCGTCAAGCCGACTGAATCACTGTTCGTGGTCGATGCGATGACCGGTCAGGATGCGGTCGAGACCGCGAAGACATTCAATGAAAGACTGGACTTTGACGGAGTGGTACTGACCAAGATGGACGGTGACACCAGAGGAGGTGCCGCGCTTTCCATCAAATATGTCACCGGAAAGCCGATCAAGTTCATTTCTTCCGGAGAGAAGATGGATGCGATGGATGTCTTCCACCCGGCGCGAATCGCGGACCGTATCCTCGGAATGGGCGATGTCGTCTCTCTTGTCGAGAAGGCGCAGGAGCAGTTCGACGAGAAGCAGGCCCGGGAGACGAGAAAGAAACTGGCCAAGGACAAGTTCGGACTTATGGATTTTTACAACCAGATCCAGCAGGTCAAGAAGATGGGTAACATCAAGGATCTGGCGGGGATGATCCCTGGCCTCGGGAAGGCGATGAAGGATATCGACATCGACAACGACAAGGCCTTCAAGAGCACCGAGGCGATCATAATGTCGATGACTCCGGCCGAGAGGGACAATCCTGAGATCATCAACGGGAGCCGCCGCAAGAGGATAGCCGATGGCAGCGGAACGAGCGTTCCGGAGGTTAACAAGCTGCTCAAACAGTTCGAGACGACACGAAAACTGATGAAGACTGCTCTGACAGGCGGCCTCACCCAGAAGCTCCGCGGTTTCCGCCGGTAAGGCGGAAATGCGGGAAAGTTATAAATCGTAAAGGCGTAAAGACGGGAAGCGCAGAAATCGCGGAAAGGCGAGAAAGTCAGATTCACGCACAGGTTTTCCGGCTGTCGCAAATCCTGTTTCGGAATCTGAATCGTGATCCTCTACTTTACTCTGGTGAACACCTGACCATCACTTTATTCTGGTGAACATCAGTCCATCACTTTATTCTGGTGAACACCAGGCCATCGCCGTTGTCGTCCGTCAGCATATCGTCAGAGAATCTCAACGTTTCGCCGAGGACCGTGGCAACCAGTGTATAACTGGCGAGTTCTTCTTTCAACTCTTTCAGCGTCATGTCTGATTCTTCCGCCGCCAGAGCCCAAATCCATGCGCCCTCGCCATCAAGCACCGGCTCTCCTTGTGAGAGTACCACCGTCGGCTTTGAATATATATATGTGAATTTCATCGAGATGTTTATTCCCGCAGTGCTGCACGTCAGTTTTGCGTTTCCTTTGGAAAAAACCAGGGTGTATATTTCATTCGGCCAGATTTCATCATCGTATTCATCGCCTTCTACTTTGACGAACCATTCGGTGCCGTTCAATTCATTGTCTGTCGAGTCTTCTTTGTTGCATCCTGAAAATAGGAACATCATCATCGCTGTGCAGGCAAAAGCAATCAGCGCATACTTGATTGTGTGCATATTCATAAGATTTTTTGATTATTGTCCTGTGTCTTTACTGCCTTGCAAGTCGCCTTGCAATCTTTGTCGCAAGGTGTCTTGTGGCCGGTAAGTGTTCTGTTGGCAAATGTCGCAACCGATTGTCGCTGCAATATAATAAGAATAATCCGGATTCGTCAAATTTTCCGGATGCAATTTAAATTCCGGCTATCGCCGCCCATCACCTCCTATTGCTTTCTTATCACTTCCCCAATTTCATTAAGCAGAGGGAGCCACGAACCTGAATTTTGCACGTTACCAAAATTCAGAACCGCGGCTCACTCTGCCTTCACCACATTATCTGCTTTGCTCATAATATGATGAGTTCCTCTCGTCGGTCGTCACCCCTACGGCCGTACCTCTCCGGGCGGCGGACCTGGCCGCGGTCCTATGGGACCTCCTCCGGGAATGTAGCGTTCCGGCTTTACCTTGACATTCTGATTCCGACCAGGAATTCTCTTCCTCGGAGGCTCGTGACCGTTGAAACGGACCTGTAGGTCGAGACGGATTCTTCGGACAGAGTCCTGACATCGAGAAGATTCCGGCATTCTGCGAACACCGAGAACTTGCTGAAGTTCCACTGCGCCCCGCATTTGACCAGCGGCACGTTGTCGATGTAGCTCCCGTCTCTCCAGAACTTCCGGTAGAACACTTCAGCGCTGAGGTCCAGCTTGCTCACCGGATGGACTGTCACCAGAGACGTGACATTGAAAATGTCAGTCCTTGTCCTGCCGAACGTGCAGTCGACCTGCCTGTTCCATCCGGCTTTCGCTTCGCAGTGCAGCCATTTGAGCGCCGAAGACCGTAAAGTAGCGGACACGTTCCAGTTGTCCATCCGGAAATCACAGACATCACCTTGCAGGTACTCCTGCCCTCCGCTCCGGTCAAAGGAAAAGCCCATCTCGGCTGAAAGAGTCTTCACTCCGAAATATTCGGAGATGTTCAGGTCGGCTCCGCGGCTAGCGCTGAAGTTCCGGAACGGCAACGTGCCGGACCGTGTCAGATTGTCGGTGTAGTCGAACGAAGTCGCCCTGTCGGAAGTTCTGCGCGAATAATGCCCCGCCAAAGTCGCGAAGAATGTCTTTATGCGGTTTGAATATCTTAACGAAGCGGACGAATTCAGCCATTTCCCGTCCTTCAGGCAGCCGTCTGTGGTTATGCTTCTGTAGTTCGTCATCACCGCGGCACGAAGAAGTGTGACAGGGTCTGATTTCGAACGGGAGAACGAGACCCGTGCACCGGCTTCAAGATTGTCGGACAGGCGTCTGTTCATTGTCAGATTCGGAGCGGTTTCCAGCCAGGCCTGGTTCTCGCCGGAATTGCCGGAAAGAATGGCCAACGAGAACGGGACAGTCAGCCTGGTGTCTATGCCGAACACAGCGAACGATGTCGAAGCGGAAATTTTAGGCTTGACCATCAGAGCGCTGAGGCTGCCGTCATTTTCATCGCCCAGCCCGCCGATGCCGACAAGGGACGTGTTCCTGGAAACGTGGGAGATGTCGGCGCCGCCGCTGATTCTGAACCGTAACCATTTGGCTTTTAAATTAGTAGATACTTCATTGGAACTGCTGAACCTGGAGTCTTCGACGGACTGCGTGGCGTCAAATCCGTCCGTTACGTAAGCGGCGCTGTGCCTGCCGCGCACGTATTTTGACTGGCTTGTGAAATTCAAAGCCATTCTGTGGCTATGCGGAAAGTGGACAGCAGGTCATTAGAGACTTTTACCGAAGGCAAGTCGTACTCCTGACTGTAGCCCTTGCTACCGGTCATGCTCGCCCGATTGTGCCGCAACTGTCCCGAGAAAGTGATTTCGTCCGAAAGGAAAACTTTCCTGCTATTCTTCTCGACGCTTAATTTCCCGAATCCGGTCCTCAGCCTGTCAGCCAGTGAAGAATTGTCTCTGATGGTCATTTCCGTACCGTCTCCGAATCGGACTGTCTCCTCATAATCCTTTGATTGATTGTAGTTTTCAGCGCCGAAAGTGGCCGAACCTCTGACCCGCAGGTCATTTCCTGCCTTCTGAAGATGATTGAACGAGGCGATGGCTGAGGTGTTGTCGTACCAGTATTCATACGGAAGATCAATGATGCTTTTCCGGGGGTTGAGGCTTGAATTGAAATCGCTGTCCAGTCCGCTGCCATCAATGAGGAAGGCTCCCGTTTTTCCGAAATACTGCTGAGCCGCAAGTTCCTTGACTATGTCATCTCCGATGTCGTTCCCTTTGGCAAGGAAGAAGTCCTGGTTCTTCTTCGCGAACCTGCTCAGGGTCGCGCGCACGTTGAACAGCGGGAATTCTGGCGCTCCTGCCGCAGCATCTCCGCTGAAAAGCCAGGCACCTTTGGCATTTTCCTTGAGAATCACGTTGACGGCCGCCTTGCCGGTATGTTCCAGTCCGGTAAGCGCCTTTACCGGCTGGTGGTCCTTGTAGACCTCCACTCCAGCCACGGCACCAAGGTCGAGGTTGTTGGTCAACGTTCCGTAATTGGCCCCCATAAGGTCAAGTCCCTCTATGTAGAACTTGTTGATGTAGTCTCCCTTGTAAAGTATTCCGCCGCTTTTTGTAACGCTTATCCCTGGAAGCCTTTTCAGAAGGTCTCCCAAAGTCCTGTCAGTGCGCTCTTTGAATGCTCCGGCAGAGTATCTGACCGTGTCGCCTTCTTCCTCGATGGCATTCGCCCTGATTCTCGAGGCTTTCAGGTTGAGATTCTGTTCTTTGAGCCTGACGGTGACAGGACCTCCGTCAGCGGTCAGAGAGACGGTCGCCGGAGCATAGCCGAGGATGGACACTTTAAGCGTCAGATTGTCCACGGGTTTGGAGACGGGAATCGTGAACGAACCGTCCTCTCCGCTCAGAAGACCGTCAAGTACGGTCGTTCCTTCAAGTATGCTGACGAATGCTCCGGCAACAGGTTCGCCGCTTTTGCCGTCAATCACTTTCCCCCGCACCTGACTTTGCGCAAAGCATACGCAAGGCGCAGCGACAAACAGCATCGCCGCCAGGAAGAGTGAATATGACAGTTTCCGGATCATTTCAGAAAGCCTGCCGGTATGAGCGGAATGTATTTAAGAATATTCGCACCGTCCGACGAATCTTGCGTGACGATTCCGCTGACCCGGTTGAAGTAATCCACGTCCGTATGGATCTTGTAGTTTATCTTTTCGCATTCCTTAAGCGATCCCGAGAACTTCAGACTTTTGCCATAAGGCCTTTTCAATTGTTTCTCAAGGATTTCCGTCAAACGGGTGAACCGGTCGTCTTCTTCGGACAGATTTTCAATGTACCTTGCTTCAAACTTGAAAAGGGATTCAGAGTCCTCCGCCTTGAGTATCAGTCCGGGAGTGCCGGTCAGCATCCACGGACCCGCGCTTGCAGGAATCTCTTCCGCAAACCAGACAATCCACCTTCTCCCTAGAAATTCCGCTTCCGCTTTCCGTACTTTGTACTCAAGGATTTCCGATGTCTCGTCAGAGATTGCCCATTTCGGAATTCCGACATTCTCTTCACCCTTTATGATGTGCGTCGCAAGCCGATAGTATTCCGTAACAGTTCCGTTTGCAGCATCGTAGAGGACCACGTCTTTTGAAGTCGTGCCGGGCAGACGAACCATCTTCGCGTAGGCTTCATCGTCCTTGATCCCTCCCTGACCGTTGAATGCGATGAGTCCGATCGAGTCGCGGACGAACGTGTTGTCACTGTAAAAGGAGGAATGGCTCGGCGTGTAGTCCAGAGTCAAGTCCATATCCGCCTTGTAGCCGCGCAGTTCCTTGTCTATCTTATAGTAGCGGGAATAGGTTACCCTTATGCCCTGGGCGTTGACGCTGAAGTTCAGCAGGATTCCTGCAAGGACAAGAACAATGATTCTAAGGTTTGACAGGATTCTCATTGTCGCCGTCCTGAATTGTGTTGCATTTGGTATTCTCATAGAAATCTGTCCATTCCAACAATTCCTTATCTGTCAGCTCGTGATCGAAAGACAGATAAACTGTCTGTCCGCAAGACAATATGAAACCATAATGGTACAAACGAGGCGGGGGTGTAATATCAGTGGCATTCAGATAATTGAGGCTGGTTCCTAACAGGAAGGTAATCAGTAATTTTTTCATAATCGTTGCTTTTAATGGGTTTTTGCGAATATACGATTTTTTTCTGATTATCCGCAATTATACGATTTTTTTTCTGATTATCCGCAATTATGCCCAAGCCGTACGCATAATCGCTCCCGTCACGCACTATGTCTTGTGTGGCTGTCACCCGGTCCGCAGACGGATTTGCAGCCAAAAACAATCAGAACGGCTTTTCGTGCAAATCTGTCGGCGACCTTAGACTAGGCGGCCTTAGACAATATATCATGGTATTCAGATTGGGCATAATTGCGGATAATCGTTGACGGAAGTGAAAACTTGATAAAGTTGTGTCGTGTCAATGAAATTTGTGTAAATTTGCGATCTGAATTTTAAGTGAGAGTATTATGAATCAATAGTTCGTTAAATTTATAAAAGTTACGCCACGGCGCGAACGCCGTAGAAT
>CAVCDF010000019.1:0-5447 GCA_963600795.1 Anaerotignum sp.
CAGGAGGGTGGGGATTGCACCTTACTACGGACGGGATGCTCGCTTTCGGGGAACTTCTCCTTTCCGGCGGCAGGTACGGAGACAATCAGCTGATTCCGAAAGGCTATCTGGAGGAAGCGCTTTCCGTTCAGACGGAGTACGTCAACCACAAGGGCAAAGACTACGAAACCTCCGGCTACGGCTATCAGGTCTGGACCTGCGGCTACGGCAGGATGTGCATGGCCATGGGGCTTTTCGGACAATACATTATCCTCCTTCCGGACAGGAAGGCGGTGGTCGCCGTAACCTCGGCCATGCCTTTCGACGCCGACCATCTTCTTTCGGACCTCCCGAAGGTCGTCGAACTGTTCAGCGGGGGAGACGATGGCTCCGAGAAATCCCTTGAGCTGGTCTGGAAGTATGTCGTGCCGGCACTTTAGCATATTCATAAAATGGCTGACGATAAAAAAGACGAAGGGGCGCTCGCCCCGATGATGGAGTGCGGTGTCCACGCCGGCTTCCCGTCTCCGGCGCAGGACTACGTCAATTCGTTCATCGATCTCAACAAGGAACTTGTCAGGCACCCGGCCTCCACCTTTTTTGCCAGGGTGGCGGGTGATTCGATGGTTGACGCAGATGTCAACGAAGGCGACGTGCTGGTGGTGGACAAGTCGATCGAACCGAAGGAAGGCGACATGGCGGTCTGCTTCATCGACGGAGAATTCGCGCTCAAGTTCATTTCGTTCCGCGAACCCGGCGCCAGCGTGGGTGCGTCCAGACCCGGAGTGTCCTATGACATCCTGCCTCATCGCAAGATCTGGCTGCTGCCGGCAAACAAGAAATATCCTCCCATTGAAGTGACTGAATCCAACGATTTCACTGTCTGGGGAGTGGTAACCTACGTCATCAAAAAGGTGTGTACGCGCTAGTTGACTGCAACAATTTTTTCGTGTCCTGCGAAAGGGCTTTCCAGCCGGAACTGGAAGGCCGGCCAGTCGTCGTACTTTCCAACAACGACGGTTGCGTCGTGGCGCGCAGCAACGAAAGCAAGGCGATGGGCATCAAGATGGGGACTCCGTTCTTCAAGATCCGGTACCTGGTGGAGCAGGGGAGACTGACGGTGCGGTCATCAAACTACACCCTTTACGGAGACCTTTCATCGCGCGTGATGGCCATCCTGGCGGAAGTTGCCCCCAAACTTGAAATCTATTCCATAGACGAGGCTTATATGAATATGGATGGCGTCGAGCCGGAACGTCTTTCGCGAATATGCTCGGAGCTGGTCGTGCGCATACGCCGCTGGACAGGCATTCCTGTCAGCATCGGGATTGCCGGCACCAAGACGCTGGCCAAAGTTGCGAACCATTTTGCGAAGAAATACAAGGGCTACAAGGGAGTCTGCACGATAGATTCGGAGGAGAAAATCCGCAAGGCTCTGGCCCTTACTCCGATAGGAGATGTCTGGGGAGTAGGCTGGAGGGGCGCTCCGAAGCTTGAGGCGGCAGGAGTAAAGACGGCGCTGGACTTCATCGGGCGTCCGGCCGAGTGGGTCCGCGGAATGATGGGAACAGGCGGTGTCAGGACCTGGTGCGAACTTCAGGGGCGGCGGATGGTGGAGGACGAAACCCGGGAGAAGCGCAAGACCATCTGCACTTCGCGCTCTTTCGACAAGATGCTCGGCGAACTGGATGACTTGACATTGAGGGTGTCGGATTTCGCTGCCAAGTGCGCGGAAAAACTCCGTTCCGAAGGTACGGCGGCATATTCGGTGGGCACTTTCATCCAGACAAACCGCTTCCGGGACGATCTTCCGCAATATTTTCCGAACGCCAGCATCCGGCTCGAAGTGCCGGCGAACAGCACCAGGGAAGTGGTCGCCGCCGCCCTCAAGGCTTTGCGGCTTGTTTACAGGTCTGGTTTTGAATACAAACGTGCCGGTGTCATCGTGTCAGACATCGTCGGTTCAGATTCGATTCAGGCCGCGCTTTTCGGTTTCGACCAGGAGTCAAGGGCGCGTGACGACAAACTCTCCAAGGTGATGGACCTTGTGAACACATCAGGAAAAAATGTCCTGAGGCTGGCTACCCAGCGCCCGGGACATTATTCTGACGGCATACGCCGCGAGTTCTGCTCCAGACTGTTCACCACCGACTGGTCCGAACTCCTGGAGGTAAAGTGAACCGGCTTAATTGACCTTTTCCTTCTTGCCGAGCATCTTGCGGACGAGCATAGGTTCGTTGGTGGTGATGCATTGCACTCCGAGGTCGATCATTTTCTGAATCTTATCCTCTTTGTTGACTGTCCAGCAGTTGACGCTCATCTTGTTGTCGTAGGCCTGCTTGACCCATTCGGGATGCTTCTCGAAGTCATAGTGTTCGTAGTCGATGCCGTTGATGCCCATCGCTGCAATTTCATCAGGAGTCCTGTCACCTCTGAGGTACTGCACCGTGAATCCCGGACAAAGCGCAACGAGCCTTTCGCAGATGTTGAGGCTGAATGAAATGAAGATCACGCGCTTAGGATTGTACAGGCCGTGTTCCTTGAGGGCCTTGACGCTCTGGTCCACCATATAGTCCTCGTGAGCCTTGTCGATCTGCTTCTTGAGCTCGAACACAAGCACGGTCTTCTTGCTCTTTTCTCCCTGCGTCAGGTACTCGTCGAGCGTCGGAATCTTTTCTCCGTTCTTGAGGCGGCAGTCCTTGAAATCGGCATAGTTGTGGTCCCAGATGCACATCCCGTCGATGTCGTCATTGTGGTTGACAAGCAGTACGAGGTCCGACGTCATATGGACATCGAACTCGCTTCCCCAAAGCCCCTTGTTCTGCGCGGCCTCAAGCGCCTTGATCGAGTTTTCGGCATAGCCGGCCTCTTCACAGTTCCAGTAGCCCCTGTGCGCAGTGATGGCGATTTTCTGTGACGCGCACGATGCGGTGAGCGCCACGATGGCCGCTCCCGCTGCAATTCTTGCAATCTTTTTCATATTCATTGAATATAATGTTGTTGTTTGTTCTTAATGTTCTAAAAGATGTATCCCAGGGTGAGGGATGAAGTCCGGAGCCTGGCCTTGACGTCACTGCCGCTGAATGCATTGTTCAACTGGCAACGTCCGTCGAGGCTCAGCATGATCGGTCCGGCAATGAAACCTACGCTGAAATTCAATCCATAATGGTTCTTGTTGATTTCAAGCGTCTTTCCAGACAAGGTCAGGTCTTCTGCGTTGCTTTTGATCACACGCGAGTAGTAGCCGCCCATCCCAACGAAGCCTCTGAGCACACTGCCTTCCGTGTGAAGCAGGACGGTCACAGGCACTGTGACGGCTTGGCGCCTGAACTTGACGAATGACGAATATGGATCCGCATCGTCCGGAAACTTTGCGCTGCCGTATTCGTAAAGACCTTTGACATTCAATCCGAAACTTCCCGAATTGGCCTGCATCTGGACTCCGACGCTGCCTCCCCATCCGTTTTTCGTTATGAATGCGGACTTGCCGAAGTCCAGGCTGGTCGCGTCAAGTGAGGCGACAATGCCGAATTCGAAAGCGGGTGCGTCCGGCGAATGTTTCGGGGCAAGCCGTCCGCTTCCCGCGAAAGAAGAATCGGAGGCCACTGTCAAAGCCAGGCCGGAGATGTAGCCGGCGACCTTGTCAAGCCCTTCGTAGTCTATCAGTTCCGCATCGTCTTCCGGTTTGTGGTACGGTGACTTGAGCCCTGTCGTCACTGCAAGGGTCGGGACCTTTCTCGTGGCGAAACCTTCCGTGTCTGTGGCCGTCAGAACGGATCTCTCGAATTTTACCGGATCGACGACGATTGAATATTTTCCTGCCTCATAAGACAGCAGCCTGCGTCCGTCTCTGATGGTCGCGGCACCCTCCAGCTTAAGTTTTCCGGACGCCTTGTACCATCCGACCATGTCAAGGCTCATCATCAGCCTGATCCTATCCTGTCCGACCGCCCTGACCAGGGTGTCCGCCAGCGCCTCCGATCCCCAGAGTCCAAGTTCCTCGGCATCGAACGCCGCGATTATGACGCTTCTCTTGAGGCTGTCGCGTCTGGCGTATAATTCTCTTGCGACTTCGATCAGAGCGGCAGAGCCGGAAGCGTTGTCGTCCGCTCCGTTGTAGATTTTCCCGCCGCGCACTCCAAGGTGGTCGAAATGAGCGCCCAGTACGATATATTCATTCTTGAGTTCCGGATCGTTGCCTTCGATCACCCCCACCACGTCCAGATACTTCGCTTTTGTCGCGGCACCGCTTCCGCCGGGAGCGAAATGCAGGAACCAGTCCTCAAAGAACGGTTTCAGCCCGATTTCTTCATACTGCCGCTGGATGTATGAGGCCGCTTTTCGGGAATATCCGGTTCCGGCTCTGCGCCCCTGCAGGGAGTCCGCAGCGAGATAACTGACGTGCTCTGTCAGCCTGCCCTGCCTGGTCTGCGCTCCTGCCGTGGTTCCCAGAAGCGCAAGAACGATAAATAGAATCCGTTTCATTGCCGTCGTGCATTAAGACTCTCAAATTTAGTCATTATATTCCATTATGACAAAAATACCTGATTCGGAAAAGCCTTTTTTCTGACATTTTGTCATAATAAGTGGAGTGGCACAACATTCGATAACACCTCCGTCGTCCGGCTCCGGAAAAGGGTCCGGCGGTTAAATGAAATAAAATAGGAGATTATCAATATGGGAAAAATCATTGGAATCGACCTTGGAACCACGAATTCGTGCGTTGCGGTCATGGAAGGCAACCAGCCTACCGTCATAATCAACAACGAGGGTGAAAGAACCACCCCGTCAGTAGTAGCGTTCACCGACGGCGGTGAAAGAAAGATCGGCAATCCGGCCAAGCGTCAGGCCATCACCAACCCTCAGAACACCGTGTTCTCCATCAAGAGGTTTATGGGCGAGACCTACGACCAGGTGCAGAAGGAAGTAGCCAGGATGCCGTACAAGGTTGTCCGCGGCGAGAACAACACTCCGCGTGTGGACATCAGCGGCAAGATGTACTCTCCTCAGGAGATTTCTGCAATGATTCTCCAGAAGATGAAGAAGACGGCCGAGGATTACCTGCGCCAGGACGTTACTGAAGCCGTCATCACTGTTCCGGCCTATTTCTCCGATTCTCAGCGTCAGGCCACGAAGGAAGCCGGCAAGATCGCCGGCCTCGATGTGAAGAGAATCATCAACGAGCCTACGGCGGCCGCTCTGGCCTATGGACTTGACAAGAAGAACAAGGACATGAAGGTCGCAGTGTACGACCTTGGCGGCGGTACGTTCGATATCTCAATCCTTGAACTCGGCGGAGGCGTGTTCGAAGTCAAGTCGACTAACGGTGACACCCACCTCGGCGGTGACGACTTCGACCAGGAGATCATCAACTGGCTTGCCCAGGAGTTCGCGGCGGAGAACGGCGGCATCGACCTGAAGAAGGACCCTATGGCTCTCCAGAGACTTAAGGAGGCTGCCGAGAAGGC
>CAVCDF010000020.1:0-9709 GCA_963600795.1 Anaerotignum sp.
GATCTACACCACCGGCCAGCTCAAGGCACAGAACAAGCTTATCAAGGACGGGAAGACCGACAACATCGCCCTTCCTGTCTTCATCTTCTCCAAGGACGGTCAGAAAGTGACCGTCATCCCTTGCTACGGCGCGGGTCTTTGGGGACCTATCTGGGGTTATCTCGCCATCTCTGACGACCTGACCATCGTAGGAGCCTACTTCGACCACGAAAGCGAGACCCCTGGCCTCGGCGCCAAGATCAAGGACGATCCTTCATTCCGCCAGCAGTTCGAGGGCAAGAAGATCGACTTCGAGGCCGTGAACAAGAGCGGTGAGGCCAAACCTTTCGAGGTTGTGAAGGGCGGAGCTCCTGAAGGCCAGATGAACGCGGTCGACGCGATCACCGGCGCTACCATCACCAGCAAGGCCCTCGGGGTTTCCATCGCCACCTGGCTCAACGCCTACAAGCCGTACCTGACATCAGCCAAGACGGCGGTCCAGACTATCGAGGTTTCTGAGACACCTGCGCAGCAGGCTGACACCACAGCTGTCGCAGCAGAATAATGAGGAGGAACTGAAATGAACGCAAAACTTAAAGAAACAATTTTGAATCCGATACTCAAGGGCAATCCTGTGACTGTCCTTATCCTCGGAATCTGTTCCTCTCTGGCTGTGACCGTACAGCTGAAGGGAGCTTTCGTGATGGGTCTCTCGGTCATGATCGTGACCGGACTTTCCAGCTTCGTCGTCTCGATGATGAGAAACTCCATTCCTAACAGAGTCCGCATCATCGTCCAGCTGGTTGTCGTCTCGCTGATGGTTATCCTTGTGGACCAGTTCCTCAAGGCCTATTCCTACAGCATAGAGAAGCAGTTGTCCGTGTACGTCGGCCTGATCATCACGAACTGTATCGTGATGGGCCGCATCGAGGCCTTCGGTCTCTGCAACAAGCCGATCCCGTCACTCCTTGACGGTCTCGCCAACGGTGCCGGCTACGCCGCCATCCTGATTGTCCTCGCCTTCTTCCGCGAGCTCTTCGGCTCAGGAACCCTCTTCGGCGTCAGGATCATCCCGGAGAGCTTCTACGCCGCCGGCTATGTCAACAACGGTCTTGTGATCCTCCCTCCGATGGCCCTGATTCTTCTGGGCTGCATCGTGTGGATTCAGAGGAGCATCCAGAAAGACCTTCAGGAAAAGTAACATCTGACACACAAGAATTATGGAATATCTTAGCTTATTCGTAAAGTCAATATTCGTTGACAATATGATCTTTTCGTACTTCCTCGGTATGTGCTCATACCTGGCGGTATCGAAAAACGTGAAGACGGCTTCCGGTCTTGGTGTGGCTGTCGTGTTCGTGCTCCTGGTCACCCTTCCGATCAACTACCTGCTGAACCAGTACATCCTCAATCCGGGTGCAATGAAATGGATCAGCCCGTCGCTGGCGAACGTCGACCTGAGCTTCCTGAGTTTCATCACCTTCATCGCCGTCATCGCCGCCATCACGCAGCTTGTGGAGATGATCGTCGAGAAGTTCGCTCCGGCACTATATTCAGAACTCGGAATTTTCCTCCCGCTGATCGCCGTGAACTGCGCCATCCTCGGCGGCTCGCTCTTCATGCAGCAGCGTGACTTCGCCAACGTAGGCGAGGCTACCGTCTATTCGCTCGGTTCAGGTCTCGGCTGGTTCATCGCCATCGTCACCCTCGCCGCGATCAGGGAGAAGATGGCATATTCGAAAGTGCCTGCGGGACTCCGCGGCATCGGTATCACCTTCATCACCGTAGGTCTGATGGCCATGGCCTTCATGACCTTCATGGGACTCACAATCTAAACTAAGGAGGCAGAAATATGTTTTCAACAATTATTGCAGCTATAATCACAATCGTGGTTGTGACAGTGATTCTGGTGGCGCTGCTTCTTTATGTGAAGATCAAGCTTACCCCGGAAGGCACCGTAAAGATCGACATCAACGCCGGCAAGAAGACTCTCGACGTCCCTCAGGGCGGAGACCTTCTCCACACTCTCGCCGACCAGAAGATTTTCCTTCCTTCCGCCTGCGGTGGAAAGGCGAACTGCGGCCAGTGCAAGGTGCAGGTGCTTGAAGGCGGCGGGACCATCCTTCCTACCGAGACCGGCTTCTTCAGCCGCAAGCAGATCAAGGACGGCTACCGTCTCGGCTGCCAGGTCAAGGTGAAGGAGAATCTCAAGATCCAGGTTCCTGAGTCAACCCTCAGCGTCAAGAAACTCGAATGCGAGGTCATCTCCAACAAGAACGTGGCCACCTTCATCAAGGAGTTCACGGTCAAGCTTCCTGCCGGAGAGCATCTCGACTTCAAGTCCGGTGAGTACATCCAGATCGACATCCCTGCCTATGACATCGACTTCTCCACGATCGACGTGGACGACATCTACAGAGGTGACTGGGAGAAATACGGCTTCTTCGGCATCAAGGCCCAGAACACCGTTCCTACGATCAGGGCTTACTCGATGGCCTCTTATCCTGCAGAAGGCGACATCATCAAACTGAACGTCCGTATCGCCACTCCTCCGTTCGACAGGAGCCAGCCTAAGGGCGTCTTCAAGATGCTGCCTGTTCCTCCGGGAGTCGCTTCATCCTATGTCTTCACCCGCAAGCCGGGCGACAAGGTCTGGATCTCAGGTCCGTTCGGAGAGTTCCTTCTCCCTACCAACGACCCTGATTCTCAGGAATATGTCTTCGTGGGCGGTGGCGCCGGTATGGCTCCTCTGCGCAGCCACATCATGCATCTGTTCAAGACTCTCAAGACCAAGCGTGAGGTCAACTTCTTCTACGGAGCCCGCAGCCTTGTCGAGGCCTTCTACCTCGAGGACTACGCCGAACTTGAGAAGGAGTTCCCTAACTTCCACTTCCATCTGGCTCTTGACCGTCCTGACCCGGCAGCCGATGCGGCCGGTGTCAAGTACACTGCTGGTTTCGTCCACAACGTGATGTACGAGACCTACCTCAAGAACCACGAGACTCCGGAAGACATCAAGTACTTCATGTGCGGACCTCCTATGATGGTCGCTTCCGTCAACAAACTGCTTGACAGCCTTGGGGTACAGCCTGAGAGCATTCTCTACGACAACTTCTCATAGCGGACCGCCTGCGGCGGAAAAGCCCATGGCAGGACAGTCTGTGGCGAAAGAGCCCGTGACTGAAAAGCCGATGGCTGAAACGCTTACCGATAAAGGGTTGACCGGATTTCCGGCCAACCCTTTCTTAGCAGACGGAAGAGCCTCCTGCTTGGCTTCAGGATGGGCTATTTTCCGTGGCAGGTAACTATTTGATTGTCAGCCGAAAGGCCAAAGGTCTGGTCGTAAAACTGCGACCAGACCTTAGTTGTTTTCTTTGATTTACAATGGGTTATCTGCCACGACTATCCGATCTTCCAGGAGTCTATAGTGCGGGTTGCGGTCGAGATGTTGACCCCGACCTTGACGAGTTTTCTGCCTGTTTCAGAGTCGGCGGATAGGCCTGGATCTACGGTTGTCGTACTCTCGTTGCCATTCTCGGCGTTCCCGCTCTCACGTTCATATTCATACTTATAAGGGATGAGGTAGCCCTTGTCGTCTATCTGCCTGAGGGCCTCGTCGGCCGAGCCGCCAACCTTGAACTCGAAGACATATACCCTGTCCTTCGTCCTGCAGACGGCGTCCGCCCGGCCTATCGCCGACTTGACCTCGGCCTGGATGTAGTACCCGAGCAGCGAGAAGATCAGGTAGATTATGGTCTGGAAATGCTTCTCGGACTTGTTCTCGAGGTCGTAAGGGATGCCGGCCAGGAAGGACTGCATAAGTTCCATCGCCCCGTCTATATTGTTGTCCTTCAAGGCTCTGTTGAACCGCAGCACGAACGAGGCGCTCATCCCGTTGCCCCCTCTGTAACTGTTCAGGAGGCCGTTGATGAACCCTTCCCTGACCTCCCTGTTAGGATAGCCCAAGGTGAAGGAATCGTCTTCAGGGCTGTAGCCCTTGATTGTCAGATACCCCGTCTGGTAGAGAAGCGGCAGGATGCTGCTCGAGAATTCCGGGGAGATGTCGAAGTCGTTTCTTGAAACCTCTTTTATCCTGTCCAGAAAGTTTTCGGCTATAGGATTCTCCCTTATCCTCTCTATGAGGAAAGTCGGCGTTGCAGTCTCGAACCAATAACTACCGAACATCTTGTCCGAAAGGGAGTTAAGCAGGCTGAACGGGTTGTATATGTCCTCCGATCCGGCGCAGAAATGGTAACCGTCGTAACGGCTTTTCAGTTTCCCGAGGGCTTCCTCAAAGCCGATACCCAACTCATCCGCCATCTCCTGCACAGGGATATTCATCTGGGTGTCAAGTTCTTTCTGCGAGATTCCGCATATTGCTGAATATGCCGGCATCATCGAGATGTTTTTCAGGTTGTTGAGTTCACTGAATATGCTCAGCTGCGCGAACTTTGTGATTCCGGTGATGAAGACGAACCTAAGGTACGGGTCGAGACTCTTGATAGGACTGTAGAAGTTCCTCATTATCTGCCTCATAGGTACGAGCCTTTCGCCATCGTTCATCACGTCCAGCAGCGGAGCGTCATATTCATCGATGATTATGACCGCCTTCTCCCCCGTCTGCTCGACGGCGCGGTGGACAAGACCCTCGAACCTCTGGTTCACCTTGATGTCTTTTTCCCCGCGTCCGTATTGCTGCTCATAGATGTAGAGCTTCTTGTCGAGTTCTTCCAGCAGTTCCTCTTCGTTGCAGTGCTTCGCCGTGGACATGTCGAAATGGAACACCGGGTGCTTCGTCCATTCTTTCTTGAGCCGACCGGCCTCCAACCCCTCGAACAGGTCTTTCTCGCCGGCGAAGTAGCTGTGGAACGTCGATGACAGCAGCGACTTTCCGAACCGCCTCGGACGGCTCAGGAAGACATAGGAATAGTTCGTCGCCAAGTCGTGCACGTAGCCCGTCTTGTCGATGTAGAGATAATCTCCCTCGATGATCTTGTCAAATGTCTGTATCCCTATCGGATACCTTATCCTTTTCGCCTCCATAGCCGTGTCCTTTAATGTCCGGAGTCAAAGATAATGAATATTTTCCAAACGGAAGAAAAATCGGGTGGCTTGACAACCGGATCTGTTTCTTCATTGTCATAATGGATATAATCGGAATAATTCATATATTTGCAAAGTTTATGGTGGTAAACTTTACGGCCATAAACTTTCTAAATACAAAGGTTATGAAATACTACGACAGGACATACGAACTGGGGCTGCTCAAGGACATCCAGAAGCGGTCTTTCGAGGAGTTCTCGAAGATGACCGTGCTCAAAGGGCGCAGAAGGATCGGGAAGACCACTCTCGGAGGACTCGCTATGGAGGCCACAGACTCGGTCTATCTCTTCGTCTCGAAGAAAGCCGAGGCGGACCTCTGCGCGGAGTACTCGGAGGCGATCAGAAAGTCTCTGGGTGAGTTCGTCCCGCAGGGGATATACCATTTCAAGGACATCTTCTCCCTGCTGCTCAGCATCGGGAAGCACCGCCGGTTCAATCTGTTCATCGACGAGTTCCAGGATTTCCTCTATGTCAATCCGACAATCTATTCGGACATCCAGGATGTGTGGGACCACGAGAGGCGCAGTTCCAATGTGAACCTCGTTGTAAGCGGTTCCGTGTTCACGCTGATGGAGAAGATATTCAAGGACGAGAAGCAGCCGCTGTTCGGACGCGCCGACCTCAGCATCACTCTGGAGCCGTTCCGCACGGATGTGATGAAGGAGATTCTCGCGGACCACAAGACCGGCTACACCAACGATGACCTGCTCGCGCTCTACTGCTTCACCGGCGGAGTCCCGAAATATGTCGAGCTTCTGATGGACAACGGATGTACCGATATGGAGAGTATGGTCGCCTATATGACCCGTCCGGACTCGCAGTTCTTCGAGGAGGGCAAGAATATGCTGATACAGGAGTTCGGAAAGAACTACGGGACATATTTCTCAATCCTTGGAATAATTGCTTCGGGAGAGGTCTGCCTGCCGCAGATAGAAGGAATGCTCGGGGAGAAGAGCCTCGGCGGACAGATGAAGACCCTCGAGGAGGACTACGGGCTGATAAGCAAGAAGAGGCCTATAAGGTCCTCGGAGACCTCTAAGGCAGTGCGCTACGAGATAAACGATGTGTTCCTGCGCTTCTGGTTCAGGTATTTTGACCGCTACCGTTCGCTGATAGAGATTAAAAACTATTCTGCGCTCGCCGCGATCATCCGGGACGACTACCCGACATATTCCGGAAGGATTCTGGAGAGGTGGTTCCGCCAGAAGATGATGGAGTCGCAGCAGTACCTCGAGATAGGCGGCTGGTGGCATACGAAACGGGGAAATGCAGACACATCGCAGGAAAACGAGATAGACATCGTCGCCGTCTCCCTTGACGGGAAGGTTCACGCCTACGAAGTAAAAAGGAACAGAAAGAAGTATTCCCCGGCGCTGATGGCCCGGAAGACGGCTGACCTGAGCGAAAGCGCTTTCGGCAGGCAGGAAGTCATCTCCGGATGCCTTTCTCTTGAGGATATGTAATAACACAATTTTCCTGTCTGCATGCGGTCTATGGCGGTGACATTTTGATGCGCCGGTCATAGGCTACGGTCGAACCGTTCTGATCCATTATTTAATTGAGCGTGACGGGAGCGTTTCGGGTCGATATCGCACCCGTCACCCGAGGTGTAGTGGATGACGGGTGCGGATAAGGCTGAATATGATCTCGGGGGCTGTATGGGCGGCTCGGGCGGAATCGCCGTCATCAACGTGGAGAAATGCACCTATCTGGGGAAGATCCACGGAGGCAAGCCGAACGTCAGGCATTTGATTTGCAAGAATGGCTACCTTTATGCAAGCATCAACACGGCCGGGTACGTCCAGAGGACGCGGATGTTCAATGTGTACGAAGCCATAGAGGAGCTTGAAAACGGTGCGAAGACGGCAAAAATCGCCGAGTGGGACAGCTGCAAGGTCTTCCCGGGAGCGAGGACTGGCTCATCTCGACTTCGCAGGGCCGAGACGGAAGCGGAGGCAATGCCGTCGATGTGTATAAAATTGAATATAAATGATTTTTGAATATAAGAGATTGGTAGCTGCGGTTGCCGCCGCAGTGATGATGGCGACTGGCGCGGTGAGCGCCGAAGCGGCGGAACGTGATGCCGCACAGGAAAAAGCGGAAGAGATAACTAAGGAATATGCCGCCTCGATAGACTCGGTGACGGTGTCGACGGAGGCTCTGGCCGACAGGCTGATAGACGATGCGAAGGCTCTGCTGGGTACTCCGTACCATTATGGAAGTCCGGGGCCGAGGTCGTTCGACTGCTCGGGATTCACCGGCTACATCTACAGGAAATATGGCTACGACCTTGAACGGTCCTCGGGCGGGCAGGCCAGGCAGGGCCGCGAGGTGAGCGGCCCGTGGTCGAACCTTCAGAAGGGCGACATCGTGGTCTTCGCCGCGAGACGAAACACAAGCCGGGTGGGCCACGTAGGCATATTCATAGAACTCAGCGCTGACGGCAAGGATTTCACCTTCATCCACGCCGCTGTCAAAGGCGGAGTGATCATCTCGCATATTACCGAAAAATATTATTCCACAAGGTTTCTGGGGGCGAGAAGGGTCCTTCCGGACTTCGTCAAGTCTCCGGTGGACTCGCTGGCCGCGCCTCTGCCTGAGGATGCCGTGCTGGACACCAAGGACACACTGAGCCTCGGAGAAGGGGACAGTCGGGTGCTGCTGCTTGAGGATGGGCGCTGGATGCTCATCCAGGGAGACGGCTCGCTGAAGGCTTCGCAGGATTCCGCCAACATCATTCTCTACAGTTCCGGCAAATGGTCGAGGGTGGAGAATTCTTCGCACAGGATTCCGGCAGGCAAGACTTCGCAGGCCACCGCCACGGCTGTCGTGACGGAGAAGGAGACTTCTTCCGAGAGAAAGTACCACACGGTCAAGTCCGGCGACACCCTGTCCTCGATCGCCGCCCGCTACGGCACCTCTGTCGACGCCCTCTGCCGTCTCAACGGAATCTCCCGTACCACCGTCCTCCAGATCGGCCGCCGCCTCAGAGTGAAGTAAGTCAGGCTTTTACGGCTTCGATGGCGGCGAGGGGCGAGACTCCGCTTTTCATCAGACGGTGGCCGGTCACGCTGAAGCCGCCGGCCTCGATGAATGACACGAGTCCATCCAGATTCCATTTGTTGAAGGCCTTGAAGCCGAACAGGGAAATCAGCTTGACGAAAGGCCGGAATCCTTTGCCTTCGTTCAGGACGAAGGTCGGGGCGAACAGGCGGCCTCCCGGCTTCAGAATCCTGTGTATCTCTTTCAAAACGGCTTCGGGATCCGGGACTATGTGCAGTGCGTTGGCTATGACCACCACGTCGAAACTTGCGTCGGGATAGCCCGTCGCCGTGGCATCCTTCACATCGAAACTAAGCCCTTTGACGCTTCCGTCATCCTTTTTCCTGGCCTCTGCGACCATGTTTTCTAAAAAGTCCGTGGCGACGAGGGTGCGGCAGCGGCGCGCCAGCATGAACGACAGCTGGCCGGAGCCGCAGGCCGGTTCGAGCGCGTCTTCGTCCCCCGAAAAGTCCCTTGTGATTTCATCGCAGAGGCCTGCGTAGAATCCTTTGCCCGTGATGTTCATCAGCGGCCCGTACAGTCTTGCGAACGTCTGCCAGAAACCCTTGTTGTCCCCTTTCATATCAATTATGCTTTTATATTCCTTGAATAGGTGAAGGCAAAGGTAGAGCCTTCCCGCTGCAACCGGGTTGCATATTCACTTTGCGGACATATTTATGAAATCCACGAAGAATTGCTAAATTTGCCATAATGCAGATTTCGCGCTGCGCACGGAACATGCGGCATGCAAGATTTGCGGTCAGTGAGATTTTGTGATATGTCAGATTCAGTGATATGTTAGACAGGAAAGTTCAGATGATGGATGCCGGAATGGTGCTGTTCGAAACGGAAAAACCGTTCGGGACAGTGCTGGGAGGGCTCAAGACGGAACTCGGCAAGCACGGACGGGTGCTCACAGGGAACGAGATGAAGGCGGAGGAACTGCCGGAAAGCACCGGAGAGTGCGACCTGTTCCTCGACTGGTCGGCTGCGACAAGACGGAGATACATTTCCTGCAGGCTTGATGATGCAGGTGCGGCCGGACAGACGGCCAACGGCGAGCCTGTCAGGCGCTATGCCGTCTCCTTCAAGGAGGGAGACCGGAACCGCCGGTGCAGAATAATCGCCGCCCAGGTGCTTGCAGCGGCATTCTTCATCCTCGGAATCATCGGGATCAAAGGCATTCCGGGGATATTCACAATCATCTCCGGCATCGCTCTGGCTTTCGTCACTGAATATGTCTTGCTGAGTCCCAGCAAGAAGGCTCAGAATGTAATCACAGGGCTTCTGCAGACCGCAAAGGAAGCCAGATAACCAGAAACGGATATGAACAGAAAAACAACTGTCGCCTTAACGGCCGGCCTGGCCGCGGCAATGCTCGCTTCCTGCTGCATCATCAGGGCAGGCAGCGGAAAATCAAACGGGCAAGAAGAGAACAAGATGGCAATTGAAATTTCACCTAAAGACTCCAGACAGGACCTGGTTTCGATGAACAACGAATTCGCGCTCAAACTGTTCCGGGAAACGGCCGGACTCGAATCGCAGGTCGTTTCACCGCTGAGCATAACCTATCTGATGGGGATGC
>CAVCDF010000021.1:0-21430 GCA_963600795.1 Anaerotignum sp.
GTGTATCATTATCTTGTCGGCCGTGCCGGACGGAGCCAAGTTCAAGGTCGTAGTCTGCTGGAATATTCACGAACACAAGGTCTCCTGTGCGGAGGGCCGGGCGACCTGTTCTTCCGCACCCCGCGACTGACGCCACGAGCGTCAGCACCGCAATCATTATTGCATATCCTTTCCTCATAATGCTGCAAAGTTAACTTATTATCCGCAATTATGCTCAATTTCCACATTGGCCGTCATTGTGGACAATTTGCCGGCCACAAGTCATTTTTTTTGCTAAATTTGCAGTCAGTTAAATCCTGGACACAAAATGGAAGAAAACAAACTACCGGCATATCCCCTTGTCGATATGTCAGAACTTAACAGATGCCTGCTCTGCAGTGACGCTCCCTGTACAAAACAATGTCCCAAAGGTTTCCCTGTCGGAGATGTCCTCCGTTCGGTCTATTTCCGCAACGGCCTGGGCGCTCTCGAGAAGACCGGCGGAGTGCAGTGCCTTGACTGTGACGCGCCTTGCGAGAAGGCCTGCCTTCTCGGCAAGAAGAGTTTCCCTGTCCGGATCAAGGCCATTATGGGAGCGCTTTACGAGAACGCCAAGAACACGGTGGATTCCGGAATAGTCAGCGAGGAACAGATTCGCGGAGCCTTCCTTGTCCCTGAAGAGCCTGACATCACCGCTGACATCTGCGGGGTTAAGCTCGAGAATCCTTTCCTGCTCTCATCCTCTGTAGTGTCAAGCAGTTACGAGATGTGTTCAAAGGCGTTCCGGGCCGGCTGGGCCGGGGCGGCCTTCAAGACCATCTGCACGTTCCCGCAGCACGAGGCCTCTCCGCGTTTCTCGACCATATCGAACCATTCAAATTCATTCTGTGGATTCAAGAACATCGAGCAGCTCTCCGACCATAGCGTGGAAGAGAACATGGAGGTGTTCCGCCGCCTCAAGGCCGATTTCCCGTCCAAGGTGATCGTGGCCTCGATAATGGGGCAGAACGAACAGGAATGGACTGATTTGGCGCGCCGGTGCGAACTCGCGGGCGCCGATGTGATCGAGTGCAATTTCTCTTGCCCGAATATGGAATCTGACTCTCTCGGCGTAACAATCGGCCAGGACGCCGCTCTGATCGAGAAATTCACCAGAGCTGTGCGCAGAGGTACCAATCTTCCTGTTCTGGCCAAGATGACTCCGAACATTACCGACATGGTGCCGATGGCCGCGGCCGCCAGGAGGGGAGGGGCTGACGGAATCGCCGCCATCAACACAATCAGCAGCATCACCGGCGTGAACATCAACACATTCACCGCAGAACCTGATGTGCACGGAAGTTCTATCGTCGGTGGCTATTCCGGACAGGCTGTCAAGCCGATAGCGCTCCGCTTCATCTCGGACATGGCCAGAAGCGAGGAGCTCGCCGGAATGCATCTCAGCGGAATGGGCGGCATCGAGAACTGGGTCGACGCCCTTGAGTTCATCTCGCTCGGAGCCGGCAGCCTTCAGGTCACCACGGCCGTGATGCAGTACGGCTACCGCATAATCGACGATCTGGTCGGCGGTCTTAAATACTATCTGAAGGTAAAGGGATTCAAGAACGTCCAGTCGATAATCGGAGCTGCCGTGGGCAGCATCGTGCCGCACAACAAACTCGAGAGGGACACCATCCTCTTCCCTAAGTTCAACTACGATAAGTGCATAGGCTGCGGCAGATGCTACATTTCCTGCTTTGACGGCGGCCATCAGGCCATCGAATTCGACATCGAAGACAGGCGGCCTCGCCTTAATGCGAAGAAATGCGTGGGCTGTCATCTCTGCAGGCTCGTATGCCCTTCCAAAGCCATAGGTGTGGCGGCAAAAAGGATCGAACGTTCCTGACAGCTGCACGTAAAAATCTTCCCGCCATAAGGGAAATGGCCGCAGGTCCGCTGATTTCCAGCGCCCTGCGGCCATTCCATATTCATCGGACTTCGTCCGGTTTCCGCCTACTGCGCGGAGTCGCTGTTGTCGATGGTAAATGTGGACACCTGCTCGCCGTTGAACTTGGTGAGCGTGAAGGTGTATTTGCCGTTGTAGCCCTTCTGCTTCATGACGGAAGCGTAACCCTTGACTGCAACCTTGACCTTGTCGAACATTGCCCTTGCGCCCCAGTAGGAATAATCATCGTTCAGAGCGTAGTATGTGAACTGGTTCATCCAGGTGTCAGGGAACTGCTTCGCGATGAGGTCCTGAACCTTGTCATCTGAGCAGATCATATTGTACTTGGCATTGCTGCGGTTAGGCTCAGGGAGACGGATCAGAGAGTTCTGGGTAGGGTGGACTCTGAGCTCATAGTCATAGATGTTGTAGTTCAGCTCAGTAATCTCGGTAATGTCGGTTCCGGAGAGATAGTAAGCCTTGTCTCTGTGAGGATTGGATACCTTGACAATCCAGGTGAACTCGGTCTGCCAGTCGTTCTTCTGGAATGTGGCGACCTCGTCGTGGTAGTAGCTGAAGAAGCCCATATGGCACTGAGGAACTACGCCCTCGATTCTCCAGTTAGGAACATTGTTCACCATCTTGTGGTAAACCTTGAGCTGGTTCTCGCTGTGGGAGTGGCTCTCGGAGAAAGTGAGGCTTCCTGAGATACCGCCTGAAGGGCCGCTGGCGCTGAAACCGAAGTTGCCGCTGATGCCGGCTGAGAATCCGGTTGTGTAGCCGGTGGTTCCGCTTACGTCGGTATGAGGTGTAGTGTCGAGCAGAGTAACGCCGTTTGCGGTCGTACCGTCAGCTTCAACAATCTGTCCGGTGTAATCGAACTTGCTCATATAAGGACCATACCAGAGGTCTGTCCTGCTTGACCAGTAATCTCCCGATGTGGAGCCGTCGTCGAAAACGACCACCTTTTTCGCTGCAACCCAGTTCCTGTCGCCGTTTCTGCAGCCGAGCTCGTCACAATGGAAATTAGGCTCGAGTCTGATGTAGTAATAATCGGCATTATTGTCGAAATCGTGGGCGCAGTATACGGTGTACACCAGTTCGTAGGCAAGGGTGCGGTCCAGGGCGCGGCTCGGGCCTACGGAGCGCTGGATCACGGTACGGTGACCGGTCATATACCTGTCGATGGCATCGCTTGCGGAGTCGCTGAAATCAGCGTCCTCATCCATCCATTCCACAAGCAGATCGGCGGATTTACCGTAATCATAAGCGGTAGGCTCATAGCCTGCGGAAGCGCAGTTCCTTTCATCTACGGCACTGCCTTCGGAATCCTTGGCGAAGTGACCGGTTGCGCTGGTGTCGGAGATGGCCGCCTGGCCTTCAATGCTGCTGACCACATAGAAGGAATTGGCGTGGAAAGCGGCAGCTTCCATTGAGCCGTAAGGCTTGTCCGTGAACAGGTCGCTCATCTCCTGCAGTTTCTCGAAGAATCTCTCGGCGTCGCCGAGGTCGAAGTCAAGATTCTCTTCCAGAAGGGATTCCACTGCGGAGTTGAACTTGAGCCTGTATTCCGTCAGATTCGGAAAGACAGGATTGATGAAAATGAAATTCGCTCCGCCGGCATATGCTTTTAGCATTGCCTTGGTGTCGTCTTCACTGAAGTCCATCGCGCAGGCCGTAGTGAACACGAAGGCTTTTGCGTCTGCCGAAATCACGCCCGAGGCGTTTTTCAGACGGTTGACCAGGGAAGCGTTGAATCCGGAACGGTCGCTTCCCAATACTGCCGCCTTGTCGCCGAAAGTGACATCAAGCTGGTCGGTGGTTGGAAGGGGAGTGTTCTCTTCAGTATCTTCAGGAACGGGGATCTCGTCGTTGTCTTCATTTTTCTGGCAGGAAACGAAAATTCCGGCCGAAAGAACGAGAGCCAGAAGCGGACTGGCCGCCTTTTTAAGGAAATACGCAGTTTTCTTCATAGCTGATATAATAATATTCAATCTGCAATTCTGGCTGCTAATTTAACCATATTCTGTGCATCTCATAATATTTATTTCACCTAAATCGTCACATAACAATGATTTAAACTATTTAATAAAGAACAGCCGCCAGTGTTTAAAACACACCGGCGGCAGCCATTGCAAAAAGCGATGACGGTGAACTCGATCGAGAACAGGTTATTTCAGACTCTTCCCGGGTAGGCCTCAAGGGCCTTCCGCAGAACGGTAAGGGCTTTGGCCAGATCGTCCCTGCAGAGTATGTAGGCGATGCGGACCTCCTGCCGGCCCTCACCGGGTTCGGTGTAGAAGCCTGAAGCCGGAGCCATCATCACGGTCGCGCCCTCGTAGCTGAAATCGCTCAGACACCAGATGCAGAACTTCTCGGCATCGTCGACCGGCAGCCTGGCAACCGTATAGAACGCTCCCATCGGAATCGGTGAATATACTCCCGGAATCTTGTTCAGCCCGTCAATCAGGAAGTTGCGCCTGTCAAGATACTCTTCATAAACCCCGTGAAGGTACTCCTTCGGCACATCTATCGAAGCCTCGGCCACAAGTTGTCCGAGAAGAGGCGGAGAGAGCCTGGCCTGGCAGAACTTCATCACTGAATCGTGGACCTTGCGGTTGCGTGTGCACAGGCAGCCGATGCGGGTGCCGCACTCCGAGTACCTCTTCGACACCGAATCGAAAAGGACTACGTTGTCGTCTATCCCTTCAAGATGGAAGGCGGAGATGTAAGGCATTCCGGTGTAGATGAATTCCCTGTAGACCTCGTCGCTGAAAAGGAACAGGTTGTGTTTCTTTACTATGTCCCTCAGCTGCTGCATCTCCCTGCGGGTGTACAGATAGCCGGTCGGGTTGTTCGGATTGCAGATGAGGATCGCCTTGGTCCGCTCGCTGATCTGGGCTTCGAAGGCCTCGATCGGAGGCAGGCGGAAACCGTCCTCTATGTTGGTCTTGACGCTCTTGATGACAGCCCCGACAGAGATGGCGAAGGCCATGTAGTTGGCGTAGAACGGATCGGTCACGATGATCTCGTCTCCCGGATCAAGACAGGCGAGGAAGGCGAAAAGCACGGCTTCGGAGCCCCCGGCGGTGATGATGATCTCCTCGGGGGAAAGGAATATCCCGTACTCGGCGTAGTACTTCACCATCTTGGTGCGGAGCTCGAGCAGGCCGTCCGAAGGACTGTATTCAAGAATCTCCCTGTCAATGTGCTTCAGGGCGTCGAGGGCGCACTTTGGGGTCTTGATGTCCGGCTGACCGATGTTGAGATGATAGACGTGGACACCGTTGCGTTTGGCTGCGTCGGCGTAGGGCGCAAGTTTGCGGATTGGAGAAAAAGGCATGTTCTCCGCTCTTCTGGAAATTTCCATCGGCATAGTCTGGAATGTTTGATGATGCCTTAAAGTTAGAAATAAATTGTTTAAAACAAACCGTAAATATTCGTAAATTTGCGTCCGCCGCATTTGTCGGCGGAAAAACTCCAAGGCTATGGTAAAGAAGAAAAGGACCTTGACGGGATGGCTGCTGCGGCTTTTGCTTGCGGCAGCGGCGGCTTTCGTGGCGTTGAGCGTGCTTTGGGTGGTGGTGCTCAAGTGGATTCCGGTTCTCGGCACGCCCTATATGCTCCAGCAGAAATACGAATTCAGAAACGAAAAGAATTTCAAGATAAGGTACGACTGGGTCAGCCTGGACAGGATTTCTCCGGAGCTGATCAAAGCTGTGGTGACTACGGAGGACAATCTGTTCTTCAAGCACCACGGATTCAGCTGGGACGCGATAAAGAAGGCTATGGAAGAGAACGCCGAAAAGGGCAAGATAGTGCGCGGAGGCAGCACGATCTCACAGCAGACTGCCAAGAACGTGTTCCTGCCGCACAGCCGCACGATGGTCAGAAAGGCGTTCGAGGCTTACTACACCGTCCTGATCGAGTTGATCTGGGGCAAGGAGAGGATTATGGAAGTCTATCTGAACGTGGCGGAGTTCGGAAAAGGTGTTTTCGGCGCCGAGGCTGCCGCGCAGTATCATTTCGGAAAGGACGCATCGAAACTGACTCGCATCCAGGCGTGCAGGCTCGCGGTATGCCTGCCGAAGCCGAAAACGAGAAGCGCTTCCAGGCCGTCGAACTATGTGGCGAACAGAGCCAACGCCATCTCGAAGCGTCTTGACAATGTCGCCTATCCCGAATGGGTCACTAAGAGAGGTAAAAAGAAGTAAGAATATGGAAATGGAGCTAAAGAAGATTCTCTGCGTCATCGACATGCAGAATGATTTCATAACCGGAAGCCTCGGCAGCGGGGACGCAGAAAAGATCGTTCCGGCCGTCGTCAGGAAGATTGTCGGCTGGGACGGAATCACCGTCGCCACAAGGGACACACATAACGATGAGACCTATTTCGATACCCTCGAAGGGAAGATGCTCCCCGTCAAGCACTGTGTCAAGGGGACCTGGGGCTGGGAAATCGAGACAAGAGTGGCCGAGGCTCTGAACCGTTCGGACTGCGCCGGAATCATAGACAAGGGACATTTCGCCGAAGCGCCGGGGGCTTCTGGATTCAGAACCCTGCCGGAAATCATCAGGGACATCGCCGGAACTTCACGGTTTGAAATCACCCTGGTCGGACTCTGCACTGACATCTGCGTGATTTCCAACGCGCTGATGCTGAAGAGCATGTTCCCGGAGGAGCGTTTCATGATCGATTCCGCCTGCTGCGCCGGCCTCTCCGCGGAGAGCCACCGGAGCGCCCTTACTGTGGCAAAGTCCTGCCAGATAGAAGTGATCTAGAATCCTTCTAAAGGTTGCCTATCTTGAATATGTTGTAGGAAATGTTCCTGTCGTAGGCATCCGTGCCTTCCGCTTTCTTGAGTTTTCTCACCACGCGCACCGTGACCGGCAGGACGACGACCTCATAGGCCGTCTTGAGGAAAATCTGCCAGACCATCAGCACCGGAATCTCGGCAGCCGGAACGACTCCGCCGAACGCCAGCGGGAAGAAAATCAGACTGTCGCAGCTTTCCCCTGCCACCGTGCTGAGGATGGCCCGAAGCGAAAAGCGCTTCGCCCCGTCGCGGAGTTTCATCTTGCTCATTATGAAAGCATTGACGAAGGATCCCACAATGAAGGCAGTGAATGAAGCGAGGGTGATGCGTGGAGCGAGACCGAAAATTGCGTGGAATCCTTCCTGGTGCTCCCAGTACGGTGCAGGCGGTATGATGTCGCACAGCGCGCCTATCGCCACCACGAAGAAATTCATCGCGAATCCCACCCAGATGAGCAGGCGCGTCTTGGAATATCCCCAGACTTCGCAAACGCAGTCGTTGATGATGTAACTTACCGGAAAGACCAGGAATCCTCCTGTCAAGGACACCGGACCGATAACCATCTGCTTTGTTTCCAGAAGGTTCGCCGTAATCAGGCAAACGCAGAAGAGAATGCTGAAAAGCATGAACAGCACACTCACCTTTTGATTTTTGATCATTCTTGTTTTGTAGAGGTTTCAAGTACTCCGGCACTTTCGCGCCGCCACGTATCCGCTTTGCGGCGGACCGTGGAATTCAATGCCGCAAAATTATCACATATTCATTGAATATCAAAATTTGCCTGGCTTTGTCAGATTGTCCAAAAGAAAAGCCGGCTGATGTCAGCCGGCTTTTCGTGTTCGTCTTGACCGCTTTGTTTGCGGCGGCGATGTCTTACTTGGAAATATTTGCTACAGGACGGATTTCGCTGGAGAAGTAACGTGACACTCCGCCAAATCCCAACGTGCCGGCAATTTCGTTGAACAGGCGGTGGGACGCGAGTTCATAGTCGAACGGTACGTTATCGTAAATGTCGGCGCACCAGTATTCAGCCTGGTCGTTGCCAGGGGTGTACCTGAGGGCAGGGAAGAAGACGGAGTTGCCGTTCTTCTTGCTCTTGACCTCGTAACCTTTGACTGTCTTTCCGTCGGAAGTTGTCTTGGAAGTCCACTCGCCGGTGGTGTTGTCCGAGCTGAGAAGTTCCTTGAACTCACTTGAGAGAGGTGTGCGGCAAGGTGATCCGAGCGCTACTGTCGCAGCGTCGTCGGCGGCCTCAAGGACCTGCTTTCCGTCTCTTTCGCTGTACTTTGTGTAGTTGTCGGCGCTTGTGCCGAACTTGTAGTTCTCAGGAGTGTAATCGCCGGTTTTGCTTTCGGTTTCACCCCAGGCGAAGCGGTTTCCGCGTTCGGTGGTGGAAGTGGCGCCTACATTGCACTCGGCCCAGAGAAGACCGCTAGGAAGTCCGAGGTCCACGAAACGTGCACCGTTGATTTTGTAGATTCCGCCTCCGAGATCTTCGATTTCAGCGTCTTTGGTGTCATCCTTCTTGCAGGAGGTGGCAGCGATACCGAGGCACAGAACCATAGCTGCCAGATAGAAAATCTTTTTCATTGTTTTTACTTGCACTGATGCGTGTCGTGCGCAACTTGATCAATGGTAAATACTACTTTCTAATTTCTAAAACGGGTGCAAATTTATGAATATTTATAATAACGGCAATTTTTTTTCGAGAATATTTTACTTGCGCACAATTACATCGAAGTGGAGGGCTGAAAGTCTCTCGGTGTCTGGACTTGATTTTACTTTAATTCTATCGTGCAGACTCTGCCCGATTTCTCCATCCACCGGTGATGAGTTTCGTAGCATCTTGAATTCTGGCAGACCCAGATGATCTTGCAGCGCATGTTGTCCGGAACGACAGGCTCGGGAGCATAGCCGTCGGTAAGGATCAGGAGTCCGTCATAGTCATTCTCGTGCGCATAGTCGACAGGATCCTGGAAGTCAGTGCCGCCACGACCTATCGCCACCACGTCGTCTGCCGCTTTCTTGAGGCTTTGGACAACCCTTATCCCGTGGTCGAACTGAATGACGTCTATGCACTCGAATCCGTACCTGAACGCCGAGTTGATGACTCCGTAGAAGTACGACAGCGCCTCGCTGGATATGGAGCCCGAGACATCCACGGCCACGAGAAGCTTCGTGTCGAAACGTCTTGTGGACCCCATCTGTCCGAACCCGAACCTCCGGCTTGGACGCATCCGCGTGAGTTTGCGCTTGCTTGAGAGTATGCTTGCGCGGAATCCGGAGAATACGTTTCTCCAGTTTATCTTCGCCCTGGTGGATGCCTTGATCTGCTCGGCGAAGGACCCGGCAAGGGATCCCCAGTCCTGGCATCCTTCGATGCCCCCGTTTATCAAGGCCACGGTAAGGTCGTCCTCTTCCCAAAGACCCGCAAGGTCGTGATTCCTGCCTGCGGCGCCGCCAAGTCTGTCATCATATTCACCGCCTCCGCTGAAACAGCCCCCTGCGGCTGCGACGTCATCCGCATCATCGTCTGCGTCGCCGCCGAAACCTGGGGGCAGCATCGACTGGATCTTTCTCGAGTACCATTCGTAGGGCATTCCTGACTCCAGACCGTAGTCTTCTGGCTTGTCTATCCTGAAGCGTGCGTACTTGTAGTTGTCTCCCACTACGATGTTCGACCCGACGGCGATCGCCTGCTGGGAGCATCCGTCAGGCTTGCGCTCGTAGGGGTGCTTGAGCAGGATGCGGCAGGCTTCCGTCTGAAGGGCTTCGTCGAGCCCGGTGTCGGTCATCTGAGCGATATAGTCGGGATTGTACTCGATGCGTTTCCTGCCGCTGCGCAGAGGACACTCCATATTCCGGTTCTCGACAAGCTCGTGTGTGCAGATGACCTGGAACATCGCGGGCTCCTGTATGAACCAGCGCTCGATGATTCCTTTTATTCTGTCCTCCATCGCAAGCTATTTCATTTTGATGCTTTTCACGTAGCATACCATCGTCATCACGAGCACCGAGCAGTTCTTCGCGAGGAAGCCTCTCGCGCCAGGATATGTTTCCTGCGTGTAGAGACTGGCGAAGTGAGCCGCCGCCTCTTTCCTTTCCTTGACCAGCCAGTCGAAATAGGCCTCGATGTTCTTCACTGCCTTCTCCTTGTCCTTTTCTGGGACCTTCTCGACTTCAAGAAACCTGTACAGGCCGTCGTTGACCACGCTTAGCTGGTGGAGCTGGTAGTCTTTGAGGGTTGTCCGGACTTTTTCGAAGTTCAGGACGACTTCACGGCCGGATACGATCTTTTTGTTCGAGATGTCGCTGATGAAGGCGCTCGCGGCCTTTGCCCCTACGACGCTCGAGAGAATCTTTGACATCACGGGACTCATCTCGGTCACCTCGCTGATGATGTCGGACACCCTTTTCCACGCTCTGCGGTCCGGAGTCTTGTCGAGGCCGGTGTCCGCGCCTTCCTTGGCGTCCGGGTTTCGGTCCAGCCATTCTGAATGTTCGCGGATGAACCCCGTCACGCGCTTGTCTACTCCGTTTTTTTCAGCCCAGAGGAGCCATTCCTGAACGGTCGGGCGAAAATTGAGTATGTTGAAGCGGCTGACAAGAGCCGGGTCAAGGTCGGTGAGCTGATACTGGTCGCCCGCGTTGACGGCGCTGATCACGCGGCTTCCTTCCGGAAGTCTGCGTCCGGCGAGCTTGCGGTTAAGGCACAGGTCCATCACCGTCTGGAGAATTTCCGGCCGGGCTCTGTTGAGTTCATCAAGGAACAGGACGATCGGTTTGCCGTCTACCGGGAACCAGTAGGGAGGCATGAACTCGGTCTTGCCGGTTTCCTCGTTCTTGTGGGGCAGACCGATGAGGTCACCCGGATCCGCCATCTGCCCGAGGAAGAGCGCCACGACGGGCATCCCTTTCTTCGAGAAGTACCCGGTGAGAATCTCCGACTTGCCGATTCCGTGGTTGCCTACAAGCATTATGTTGTGTGATGCAGGTGTTGAGTCGAGTACCTGCTGGAGCTCGGTGATGTTCACGTTGACGTTTGCCATAGTCTGTTTTTTATAATTTTTCAGTCATATAATGCACACTTTCTGAATATATACCCTCTCTGCCGCGGAATCTTTCGTGATTCCGGAATATTTTTATTGTTTTTCCGGATTCTTGTCGTGTGCTGCAGATGCGTTCAGCCTCCGTTCTGAATTCCGGCTTGCAAAATTCAGAACGGAGGCTGAACGGCTTTGTTTTACGGCAGCGCTTCGCGCTACCGGTTCAGGAGATTCTTGACGATGCCCGAGATGGTGCGGCCTTCTGCCAGACCGGCCAGTTCCTTGGTTGCAACGCCCATAACCTTGCCCATGTCGGAAGGCTTGGACGCGCCCACGCGCGCGATGATTTCGCGGATCTTCTCCTCGACTTCCGCCTCGCTGAGCTGCTTCGGGAGGTAAGTCTCGAGGACTGCGGCTTCGTTCATCTCGTTGTCCGCCAGTTCCTGCCTTCCCGCAGCAACATACTGTTCAGCGGCTTCCTTCCTCTGCTTGGCGAGTTTCTGGATGATCTTGACGATATCGGTGTCCGAAAGCTCCTTGCTTCCGCCTTCGGATGTCTTGGCCAGCAGAATGGCTGACTTAATTGAACGGACTGCATTGAGGCGGACGGTGTCCTTCTCCTTCATCGCAGCCATGATGTCTTTTTGAATCTGTGCTTCAAGTGCCATATTGACTGATTTTTAAAGTTGTACAAAAATAGTGAATGCAGTGAATATATTCAAATTCCCGGATATTATCTGCCGCCGGTGAGGATGCTGCGCAGTTCGGAGACCTCGTCGCCGGTGAGCCCGCATTCCTTCAGGTATTTTTCGGCGGAAGACTGCAGCGTTGCGCCCTGCAGCATTGTCTTGTAGAACCCCAGACCTTCCCAGTCGATGTCGGAGACGTCGATGGCGTTCCACTTTATGTTCTTGTAGTTCTCCAGAGCCTCCTCGTTGCACATAAGCCAGATCATCCTGTCTATGGCCAGCGACTGCCTCAGGTTGTAGGACTCGCCACCGTCCGGAATCTGATAGAAATTCAGCATCGTGACCATATAGTCACGGCGGAGTTCTTCTATGGAAGCACCGCAGAGAGCCTCGAAAAGCATCGACACGAATCCGCAACGGTCCTTGCCCTCGTTGCAGTGGATCAGATACGGAGGCTCGTGGTCTATCATGAATCTGACTCCGATCCCGAGACGAGTCTTGAAATCATCGCAGAAGGTGTTGGCCATCATTCCGCAGGCTATCGTGCAGCCTGCCTTGAAAAGAGCAGGGCAGTAGGAGGACGCGTAGCCTTCGGAGGCCATATATTTCTCCACTTCCTCAGGTTTGTCGGCCAGGTCGATTTCCGTCCTTATTCCTGTCAGGCGCGCCAGGCTGTCCGCCACCCTGTACCTTCCCGGATTCTTGACGCAGTTGAGCGGATTGCTGGAACGGTAGAGAACGCCCGGAGCGATTCCCGTTGTCGTCACCATACGGAAGTTGGCATACTGCTCGGCGGATTCGTTGGACCGCCGGTCAACGGGATACACTGATTTCATCAGTTCGTAGGTCTGGAGGTAGCCGCCCTTTTCGGACAAAGTCATCGTCACCTTGTCGCCGACTTCGCCGCCGATGTAATAATGGAAGTCCCCGTTCAGCATCGCAAAGCCGAAGTCGTCTCCCCGGGCGTTGTAGTCCACATAGGACGGTCCCAGAATGGCGACCTCGTTGAACGAACTCACGTAGGGGACATTTTCCAGGAATATGCTGTCGCCTATCTTCACGTCCACAAGGTCGGCGTAATCGAACCCGGCCGCGCTCATCTGCGCCGGAGTGAAGCTCGGAACAGGCTGTCCGTAACTGTTGACTTCTGTCACGTAGCCCGAGATTTCAGGGACGGGCTGAGTTGCGGGATCATTCTTGTGGCACGCGGTAGCCGCCATCATCGCCGCAAGAACTGCAGGAACTATAAGTTTTCTCATAATCGTTCAAATCAGTTTCACTGATGAAAATCTTGCAAATATATGAAATTTTAAACTGATAGTCCGCAATATTGCCCAAGACGTGCGATACATCATCTCCGTGTGTATTCCCGTTCAATTCCGTCACCACCAGTGACCGGATCATGTTCAGACACATTCGCACCCGTCGCCCACTTCATATGCGTGACGGGATCGATATCGCCCCGAAACGCTCCCGTCACGTACTCCGACCGGCATGATGGCATCGGTTCCGCCACTAAACGCTACCGTCACGCACTACATCTTGTGTGGTTGTCATCCGGTCCCGCAGACGGATTTGCAGCCAAAAACAATCAGAACCAGATTGACACAAACACCTTCACACACGACGTGAGCGATTGCGAACTTATGAAAGGCTGGAGGTTTTATGCCCGCAGCGCTGCGTAATTGAGGAAGAGTTGCCCGGGCATATTCCTAACATATCTCGCTAAGGCCTAATGATTTCAGATAGTTGTAGGTGCCGTCATAGAATGCTGGCAGGCGGGTAGGGTCTTCGTCGAAGCCGCCTGTTGTCTTCGTCGTGTTCCCTGTCGGTACGCAGATCACCATCCCCAAACGTGCGCGGGTAAGAAGTACCCGGTAGGCATTCAGCATATATTTTCTGCGCTCCCGATTGGATTCGGAAGTGTCGTTGACTTCTTTCCACGCGGTTCTTCCATTGAAAGTGAAATAGCGCCATACTCCGCCGTCATACCTCATATCCGCATCCCACAGCACGCAGCTGTAATCGAGTTCGAGCCCTTGAACCTGTATCTCGGTAGCGGCATCCTCCAGAAAATTGGACGAACGGACATCGCTCTTGTCCTCGAGAAACCAGTGCACCGCATTTTCGTCACTCTGCTCCAATATATTTACTGCCAAAGGCTTGAATCTGGCCGCTGTCTTCGTAACGAGCACTCCGGTTCGCTGGCTGCCACGTGCCTGCCGCCTCAACCACGCTCGGGCTTTACCCATATCTCTTGTCAGAACGATAGGATAACGGTCCTTGATTTCCGCATACAGTCCGGCAGCATCGGGATTGAAAGAAAGCAGCGAATGCACGAATGCAGATAGGGTCTCAGCCCTGAATGAACGCATGCTTACACTCAAGTGGAGGTTCTCTGAGAAAGTTACATTAGGGTTATTCTTCAATAGCTCATTCACTTGACCTTCAGCATATTCCTTCTCGGTAAGCTTCGGTGAGATGTAAACTTTCCACTTAGGGAAATGCTCGTTGAGGGCATTGATCCACTCTGTAATGCCTGCCTCTCCTGTATTGATTTCCTGTCCTCCGCCCACAAGACAGACTATGGTTGCCCAGTCTTCCCGCTGGTCGAGCGACCATATCAGAAAGGCCGCCTCGGAAACAGGAAAATTCGGGACCTTGAGCTTATTGCCGTAGGTTCCGCCGCGTTTTAGGTAGTCTGCAAGGCGCTTGTGTGTCCAGGAGCGCTGGGCTTCGTCGAATATCGCCACGTGTTCCACCTCTGAGTAGCCTGCCTTGGCCTGCCGCAGAGCTTTGGTCTTGTCTATCTTCAGCTCTCCATTCACAACCGGATTCTCGATTTTCTCAAGCATATTGTCACGGTAGCGATGGATAATCTGGATGAACTCCTTTACCTCGCGTCGCGAATCAGAGAGGTTCTTTTTCTCGCCCCTTTCCCGGCATTTGTTGCAATTGTCTAGCGCAAGGGCCTCTGTCAGAACGGCTACGAGAGGACCGTTCCCTGAAAGATACACGGCTTTTTCGTCTTCGATTATATCCGTCCCTTCCTGGTATGACTGCTTCACGGCAATGTCAAGCCCCACCAGAGTTTTTCCGGCGCCCGGAACTCCGGTGACGAAGCAGATGCTCTTTTCGGAGTTCTGCCGGGTCCTGCTGATGACATCGAGGATGTATTTGGTAGCCGGACCAGTATCCCCGTCATGCCGTGTAATATCTTCAACACTGTGGTTTTCGTACAATGTCCTTGCGGCTTCCACGATTGTGGGAGTCGGTTCATACGGACTTTTGATCCAGTCAGAATTCAGTGAGCAATCCGGTGCGTCAGCCCCAGCGTGAACTAGCACTTTGGAGATAAGAGACTTTAGTCCGTTTGCACCAACGACAAGCGGATTATAGATGGCATCATCATAAACAGACGGAAAGAATTCACTTGAGGAGGAACCGTATCTTGTCGGAATGAGGATCGGGACTATCGTTCTGTACCGGCTCAGTTTATGGAAGTTCTTCAGGTCCAATGCATAATCCAGAACCTGTTCGATATCGCTCTGAAGCATCTGCGATTCTCCTACCTTGAATTCAAGGCAGAAGATTATCCCCCGAAGCAGCACAACAACATCCACTCTCTTGCCGAGGCGGGGAATGTCATATTCGAAGATTATTTCACCGAACTCTTCAGCCCACGGTTGAAGAGTCGCATTCATTATTGTAATTTCGCCTTCCCAGGCATCTCTGGATGTGGTCTGGATGCTCCCGTGATAATTGGAAACCATCTCTCCGAGTAATTCAGAAGAATTGGTGCGGAGAAATTTCTGTATTGACGAATGGTACAGGCAACGTGACATCTTACTTGCATTGTGGTCCACAAATTTACAAAAATATCATTACGTCCGTACGCGAAAGGGGAGATTTCACCCACGTGCGGTGCACTTCATGCCGTGATGTTCGGGTGTTCTTCTGCGTTGGTGTCAAATATTCCTACATCTTCATCGGAGTAATCTGTTTCCTCCTGCCAACAAGATGACGCCGGTCGGCACCGGCCGAGGCTGCTCATTCTTCGCGGAATCGATTTCTTCAGTATCATTGTACCCGAAAACCAATCGGCAAATGGAAACTAACATCAGCAAGGAAGCACTCTACATAGACCTGCTTGCAAAGGCGAAGGCGCTGACTGAAGGGGAGAGCGACACGGTGGCCAAGATGGCCAATGTCGCCGCGCTCCTGCATCAGGGCCTGCATTTCTGGTGGACTGGCTTCTACCGGGTCATTACCGGGTCATCAGCGACGAACTCGTCCTCGGCCCGTTCCAGGGACCGGTCGCGTGCATCCGCATCCCTTACGGAAAGGGCGTATGCGGAACTGCGTGGAAGGAAGGCAGGACCATAGTGGTTCCGGGCGGTGGCATTAGCTGCGGAATTCGGTCAGCAAGCGGATTTCAGGCCGAAGGTGCCGAACTCTTCAGGGAATATTCCTGCACCTTTCTCTCTGATGACGTTACGTATGCCCCACAGCCTCTTGGAGGCCGCGTTCGGGCTGCATCCGTCCATCGCCGCCATTTCATTGGTGGAATAGCCGTCCTCAAGCCATTTCAGGAACTGTCTGTTTCTCTTGCTCTTTCCTGAACCCAGATCACTCAATCCTGCTTCGAATTCATCGAACAGGAGGTGTCTGTCGGCCGAGTCTTCGCTCAGACTTGCCCAACTTTCGCAACTGCTGTCCTGAAGGTCGCGGTGAACCTCGCCGAGGCTGAACTCCTTGCCGCTTTCCTGGTTCTCCCCGATGAACTCGCAATTGATGTAACGACGCTTCATCTTGTAGACGATGGCATCGCGAAAGGTGTTGACAGCGATGCGGTTGACCCACGTTGAGAGCTTTGCTTTGCTTTTGTTGAACGTTGAGAACGAACGGCAAGCTCTGTAAGTGGTGTCGCTGACGATGTCATCGATGTCCTCCTTGGTGAAGGCGTGTCTGAATCCCGTTTTGTCTGCGTACTTTCTGACGCAGATTTCGATTGTCGTTCTGGCGCTTGTGATGATGGCTCTCTCCTCTGAAGGAGAAATGGAGAGGATGGTTGGATTGCTCATTTTTAGTTTGTGTTTATACGTAGTTTGTGTTTATACATTCAACGTATCGCGTAATGTTCCACCGTTGTCATTTCGGACTCGGTTGGCATCGCCCGTGCCTCGCGTACGGCATCGGGCTACTCCCGGTGACCGGGTGTTCACCTGTCAGGCACGCTTACCTGACGATTTGAAAGATAGCTGTTCAATCGTTTGTAGCTCAAGATTCTGAAGTTATAAATCCGTTTTTTCGTAAAAGTCTCAGTGCCGTTTTTAATCGTGGCGATTATATATACTCTTGTACCGCAAAAAAGTTTCATGAATATTTCAAAATTTTTCATACCGCACTATCGTGATGCAAAGGTAGACGCCCGTGCTGCCAGAATCCGGCAGTCATAAAGAAAAAATGCAGATTCCTGAAGAATACCGGAAAGAAATGATGAGCTGACGAGTATATTATTCCGAAGCAATGCAAAAACGCGCGGCATATGAATACGAAATTGAGATCCGGATTATTGTTCGTAAGCCTTCTGGGACTGGGGGCCTTCCTTTCCTGCGGACGCTTTCTGAGACACAGCAATCCGATGGAGTGGAAGACGTACAGCAACAAGTATCTTAGAGTGGATTATCCAGTAGATTACTATGTCGATGACGGGTTCGATTACGGAGCGGACGCCTTCAAGTGGAACGGAAAAGACGTTTTGGCCCGGCTCGGCGTCAATGAACTTGACTTGCTCCCGACCGATCCTTCTGATGACAGTCCTTGGATACACATCGTATTGTCCAGAATCAAAGTGGACGCTCCGCTCAGCTTGTTCGCGCAGATGTCGATGATAGGCAAGGGCGATTTAGACGGAGTTCTGGTTTCGGACATGGACAGCACCGCCTTCGCCGGCTATCCTGCTATGTCGCTCACCTTCGAGTATCCCTGGGAGGACGGTGACACCCTGGTCCAGCGCCAGACCATCGTACGCACGAAAGGCCACAAACTCTACTACATCAATCTCAACTTTTTCAAGAGCCGTAACACAGGCCCGGACTATCTGGAGCCCATGTGTGAAGCCCTGGCAAGCCTGAAACTGTAGAATCTGACAATATGCGTATGATGATTGAGGGAATATTCGAGTTGTGGGTGATTGTCACTTGTTTCCTGAATTTTCGACAAGGATTTCCGGGAATTATTGCTGAAATCCAGCCGTGTCGCAGAAAATTCTTGAAAGAAATCATCCTGAATCCGGTATAATATGGAAAATGAAGAATCATGAAAAAGACAGGAGACGAAGAAATCGATATCGTTCTGAAGAACGTTGCCCCCATAGCCCGGGATCTTATCCGCGCAGGACACGGCGCTGACGTGGAAACTTGCCTTGAAAATGCCATTGTCTTATCACTGAAGGAGTTCCTCTGGAACGAAAAAAAGTCCCGCGAGCAGTCAATCCGTCAGAAAGTCGCGTTCAATGAATGCGATGTAAGGGAACGGTGCCGGCAGATAATCTTCGACATTCAGAAGCGGAATCGTCTTGTCAACATTCGCAAGACAAGCGTAGAGGTGATCATCAAGGACTTCATCGAGAGTTCCGGTCTGCAACTCGAATACAAGCTTCGCGACAACTCTACGGTGAAATTCATCATCCGGGTCCCAGCTACCGGCTAATACCTTCGATTCTACGCGTCGTTCTCGAAGATTTTTTCCGACGGGTGAGCCGTGACAACCGAGAAGGATATCCGCGAGCTCTTCGCAATCTCTGAGCGGCGGGGACGCCTCCGGCTGTCCTCAGCCTATGATTGAAAAGTCTGTTCATAACATTTGCAATTCATCATACTGCATATGATTATTCACGAACAGATACTTACCCTGTTGAACATCGCAACCTTGTCTCGCGCGACCGTCTCCAGGCTGGTCTCGCCGATGCTGTCTCGTCGTGCAGACGGGAGTCAAGGGCGGCACGATGCACGCCGTGCGGGTCGCCAAGGCGTCCAATAACCCGCTGTCCAACAAGCCTTTGATTGTCGTGGATTATCACAACTATCAGAGAGAGACAGGGGAGGGAAACCTCCTGTTGAAACGCGAAGGTGCCATTACTCTTCCCGACAACCCCGCCGACCTGGACGCCGAATGTGACCGCTGCGCAGAAATCATCTGGCCATAAGTAAGCATTGCCAGACGACCAATAAAGACTGTTAAAATATTGTAGTTCGCTAATTTTGTCCAGACAACATATTCTTCGTATATTGTAGAATATTTTTCAAAATCATAATTATGACACTTTTCCACGGATCGCCTTTCCTCTTCGACAGGTTTGACCTCAGTTCTGCCGGCGAGGGGACCGGCATCAAGTTCGGTTTCGGGGTGTATCTGACAGAGGCTGAAGCCTCTGCGGTGCATTATTCCCAGCCCCGGAATATGGACTATATGCCTGAGCATTATCTTTATACGGTGGAGATCCCGGACCTGACCGAGGACAACCATCTGACTTCCGCCGTGCCGGTCCCGGCGGCGATAGCCGAAAAGGTCGAGGCCGCATTGAAAGCGTCAGCTTCCGACAAGTTCAAGGCTCAGGGCAAGGAGTTCCGCAAGTGGGTCGGGATGACGCTGACGGGTGCGAAAAAGTCCGGCTTTGCGGAGGAGAAAGCCGCCGCGGAGCTTCTGAACCGCCTCGGCGTGCTCTACAATGTGTGGCCGACCGCGCAGACGAAGCCTGACGGCCCGAAGAACGTCGCCGTGTTCGACGCCTCGAACGTGCAGATTGTCAGACGCGAGAAGATTGAGATAGAGAATGTCAGGGGAAAGTGGATTCTTAAAAACAGAGAGGAGATTTAGATTATGGCATATATGACTATCAGGGAGATGATTGCGCTGCATCATCCGGAATATCTCAGCGTGGGATCGTATCCTGCGGACAAGGTGGCCGCCATCGGCGCGACTACGGGCGAGTGGGGCATATTCGGTAACTTCTATAAGCATCCGGTGGTTTCGGGTAAGCGGAAACCGATGGTCGTTCTCGACGGCGTGGCCTTCGACTGCACCGAGAGGCTGTTCCAGATGATGAAGGTCAGGGACGCGGAATGCCTGCGTCTCCTGTATGACCTTCCCTGCGGGATCTGTTACAAGCGCCAGATGGCGAAGATCCTGAAGGAACATAATCTCGAGTGGCGGGAGGACTGGCAGGACATAATAATGGACGCGATGAGGTTCTGCCTTCAGAAGAAGTACGAGCAGTGCGCGGAGTTCCGTTCGGAACTGGAGCGCAGCAAGGGGCTTTTCATTGTGGAGGACGAGACGAAGCACCTGCGGGGCAAGGAACCTCTCTGGGGCGCGAAACTGGTGGGCGACACCTATCAGGGCCCTAATGTGCTCGGCAAGCTCCTTATGGAGCTGCGGGACAACGGCCGCCTGAACTGCACCCTGCCTGATGACGCCCTTGATTTCATAGGTAAATTAAAACAAAATGAATAAGACTTGTCTGCTCAGCGGGAATTTCGCGCTGGATACGATTGTGGTCCGGGATTATCCGGAAGGTTTCACGGTGGGGAAGAACAACAGGTTCACTGAGACGGTCGTGTCGGAGAGTGTGGGCAACACCTGCGGCAATGTCAGCTGCATGCTCCCGTTCCTAGGTGTCCGGACCTTCCCGATAGGTCATTTCGACCTCTCGCAGCAGGGTCTGAATATGAAGGATGATCTCGCAAGATATGGTGCCGACGTGCGTTTCGTCGAGAATAGCGACAGGGGAGGAACAACCCTGCTGCGCTGCACCCACAAGCGCGACAAGCAGACGGGGGAGCACACCGCTTCGTTCAGGGCGACATCCCCGGGAAGCCGTTTCCCGAAGCGCAGATTCCTCCGTGTCCGTGACGAGGCTCCGGAATTCATTGAGGCATTGGACTTTGTCCCGGATGTATTCTTCTTCGACGCTTCGGAGGCTGGACTGCGTTTCCTTGCAGAAAAGCTGCGCCAGAAGGGCACGCTGATCTATTTCGAGCCGGAGAGTGACGCCGATTCGAATAAATTCCTCAAAAGCGTGGAAGTGAGCGACATCGTGAAGTTCAGCGGCGAGAAAGTGACGGATACATCTTTCACTGAAAAGTACGCTGACAGACTCTTCATCAGGACGCTGGGCGCGGACGGTCTGGAGTTCAATCTGAAAGGCCAGGGCTGGGAGAAGGTCGCCGCAGTGCCGAACGACAACGTCGTGGACTGGGAGGGCGCAGGCGACTGGACCACCTCGCAGCTGATAGCATGCCTTTGCGAGAAAGATTGTCTCAGCGTCGCGGCGATGACACCCAATCTATTGCGCGAATGCCTTCAGAAAGCGAGCGAGACAGCCTCCCGCTCCGTTTCCTTCATGGCCAGCAAGGGGATGATCGATGCGCTAAACTAGACGGCCGCTTCGCGTCCAATGATGACAAAGGCATTGAAAAGTGCAGATAAGGTTTAAATCGCACTTCTCGATGCCATTGAGAACATCGAGAAGTGCGAATAACGTTTAGATGCAATTCTTATTTACCCACTGCGGAGGCGGGGGAATTCAGCTGTTTCCAGATTTCGTTCTTCAGTTTGTCGAGGCCCTCTCCGGTTGCGGCGGAGATGAACACTATGGGAAGGCCGGAGGGAAGACGGCGCCTTACGCTCTTGGTATCGAGGTCCGGAACCAGGTCGCACTTGGTGACGGCCACGAGGTGGGGCTTCGAGAGAAGCTCGGGATTGTACTGCCTTAGCTCGTCCACGAGAGTGTGATAAACCGCTCCGATGTTCTCTTCTGTACAGTCTATCATAAAGAGCAGCAAGGAGTTGCGTTCGATGTGCCGAAGGAATCTCAGCCCCAGGCCCTTGCCCTCGTGCGCCCCTTCGATTATGCCCGGAATGTCGGCCACTACGAAGGACTGCTTCTTCTTGTATTGGACTACCCCCAGC
>CAVCDF010000022.1:0-7274 GCA_963600795.1 Anaerotignum sp.
GTCCTCGTGCTCGGTGAGCAGGGCGGTCGCCTCTTCGGCGATCTTGTTCATCTCGTCGCCACCGTCGGTCTCCTGGAGGTTGAACAGAATGGCCGAGACGTTTGTGAGCAGCTGGCCGGAAAGGTCGTAAGCCGCTACCGTGTTGTCGAACGTAGGCGCATCCTGATTGCTAAGAATCGCTTCAAGTTCTTTGTTCTGCTCTTCGATTCCGGCCTTTATCGCCGGTATGTAGTCCGAAAGTTGAATCTTCTCGAAAGGCGGGATGCCGTAAGGGGTGTCCCAGGGTTCCAGCAACGCGTTGCCGGATTTTGTCTGTGTGCAGGCTGCCATCATCGCGATCGCTCCTAATGTTAAAAGTGTTCTGTTCATATTGCCATCTGTTCTTTCTACTCGACGATTTCGACGCCGCCGAGGTCGATGAGTGTGAACTGGGCGGCATTGTTGTATGTGGTCAGAATGCCTTTGACATTGATCTTCTTCTTTCCGTTGAGAATCTCAGGGTCGATCTGGGTGTCGGCGAAACGGGAGTAGCCGCTGGTGCGGATCTGCACATCCTTACTTCCCATCTTGAAGTACTGGCTTACGGCATAGGCCGTGGCGTTCTTTTTGAGCGTTTCCTTCAGTTCGGTAACTTTCCTGCCGGTGTTTGTCGCTCCGGCATCGAACGCTCCTGAATTCAGATAGCCGAGGAAACCGTTCTTGGACATCGCCCAGGTGGTGACTCCCCAAGTCTCGTCGGAGAAGAAGATGCGGTTGTCGTTGCTCTTCTTGTCACCGTTCTGGTCCACATAGACAAGCAGGAAGATTTCATTGCCGTAGGTCAGTCCGTCCAGCTCGACATAGCAGCCGATGTTCTCTTCCTTGAGAAGATCGTTGGCGGAGACCTTCTTGGCCTCCAACGGGGTGTCAACCTCGCCTCTGAAGACGTGGGTGTCGATGATGTACTGGACGTCCAGATAGGAGGTCTCGTACTCGCCTGTAGGATCCTTGTAGCCCAGCTGGAGCATTCCGTTGTAGGCGCCGAGAGTCAGTCCGCTGCACTTCACATAGACCCACTGGCCGAGTTTGTAATCGTTGTAGAGTCCGCTTTTGCCGATCTTGAGTTCTATGCCGCCGGTAGCGTCCTGGATGTAGAGGCTCTTGTAGATGTTGCCGGTACGGTCTTCTGAGACGACCTGCCCGCCGATGATCAGATTCTTGTCGATCTTGACAGGGGACGTCTTGTACAATGCCTTGAGTTCGGCGATGGTCGTGTTGGGAGTCATCGTCACAGGCTTGTAGACATCGGCTTCGCCGTAGTCGGTCGTGAACACCTGGTCCCACTCCTCGCAGGAAGTAAAGGCCAGAATGGCTGCGGTCAGCGCTAAAAATATCTTTCTCATAACCTTAGAATCTGAAATAAACGTTCAACATATAGTTGGCTCCACTCATGTAGAAGTACTTGGAGTCGAAGCGGTAGTACCTTTCCTTGCTGACGGTGTTGTCAACGAGGCGGGTCTGCTCGTAACCGCCTGTGTGGATGTTCCTGGTGTTCAGGAGGTTCTTTACCTGAAGCGAGAAGCCGAGCTGGTACTTTCTCTGAATATACCAGGACTTGCCGACGCTCGCGTTGACGAGGAAGAAGTTCTTGAACTTCTCCTGTGCGGCCATATACTCGATCTCCTGCGCGGTCACGATGCCGTCCGGGCCGGCTGTCGCCATATCTGTCCTGTAGAGAGGGTTCATGTCGAGGTAGGAGTTGCCGAAATAGTCCACATCGGCGTCGATGAACCAGTAGTTCTTGTTCCAGGCGAGGCCGAGGCTGGCGGCAAGCTGCGGGGTGCTAGGCACGTAGTGCTTTACAGTCTTTCCGTCCGCGGTCGGGTGGCTCTTCCAGTAAGGGATGATCACGCCGTACGTTCCGTCGACATATTCAGCGCTGTTGTCGTAGGTCTGGTACATCGTAGGGTTGGAAGTATAGACATATTCACCGTAAGTGAAGACTCCCTGGAGGGAAAGGTTCGTGACAGGGGTAGGCACCTTGAAGCCGAGCTCGACTCCGATGTGGCGCTGGTCGATGCCGGACATCGCGAAGTTGGTAAAGGAGTTCTGCGAGTCATCGTAGAAGCTCATCAGGTCGGTCTGGTCGGCGATGTTCGTGTAGAAGCCGGTGATGCGCAGGTCGTAGCCGGCGTTGCGGTAGGCGTAGTTGATGTCGGCCGTCGTAGTCTTTACGGTCTTCAGGTCAGGCATCACGGTGTTTCTGGTCCTCGGGGAGATGAACGACTGGTTGAAGGTCGGAGCGTCGGTGATGTAGGCCACGTCTGCGTAGATTCTGTGTCCTCCGCGGATGACATAGCTGAGGTTCAGCTTGCCGGAGCCGGTCAGGAACCGCTGCGTTTCGGAATTGCCCTTTGAGGTGATGGCGTTGCCTTCAGGGTCATAGGTGGTGATGACTTCTCCGTTGTAGGAGATGGGATTGCCGTTGTCGTCAAGTCCCGGGAAGAGACCTTTTCTGAGCAGGCCCTCTCTCCAGAATTTTGAATATCCGAGCCTGGCGGCCACCGTTGCTTCCAGGCCACCGTAGGTGAACTTTCCTGAAGCCCAGGCTTCGGCTCGGCGGATATGGGCGTAGTAGTCATAGCCGTACTTGTCGCCTTCCTTGAGCACCTGCGCCGATCCGTTGGCGAGGAAATAGTCGAGGTCGTTCTGGATCATCGTGGCTGAAGAGGCGTAGTCCCTCTCAGCGAACTGGTCGATGTTGACATAGTAGTCGCCCCCGAGAAGGTCGTCAAGAATCTTGTAGTACTCTGTGCGGTTCCACTTGTAGGAAAGCCCTCCGTTGACGGTCAGGTAGCGGACCGGAGTCCATTTGCCGTTGAGGGCCAGATTGAAGTCGCGCTGGTCCGTGCGCCTTTCTTCGATGACGTACTTGGAACGGTTGCCTGAATCGGTGGAATTCATCGCATTGACGGCGTAGAGCCTGTCCCAGTTGATGTGGGTGGTTGTCGAAAGATCGGTTGTCCACGCTTCCTTGGCCCAGGCGTATTTCGCATAGTTCTGACGGTTGTAGTCAGAGTTTTCCATATAGTAGTAGCTCGGGAGGTTGCGGTAGTAGTCAGGTCTCGGGTCAGGAGCGTCGTACCAGTCGATGGCCGTGTAGCCGTTCTTGCCGAAGCGGTAAAGGGCCGTGGCCGATGCCTGGAACTTGTTGGACTCAGGAGTGAAGTCGTACTTCAGGATTGCGATAGGTTCGTGGGTCTTGCGGACACGGGCGTTGCGGACCTTGCCGTTGTAGTAGCCCCAGTTGGAGTTGTACATGTTGTCGCCCATCAGGTCGTAGACTTCCTGGGTGGAGGCGTTCTGCGCCCCGCGTTCGCCGGGGGCCGCCATAAAGGTGAATCCCAGCTTGTGCACATCGTTGAACTTCTTCTCCACGGAACCGTAGTAGGCGAACGAACGGTAGAATACACCCTTGATCCAGTCGTTCCCTCCGAGTCTGGCAGAGGCGCTGAAAGCGTAGGACCAGCCGTTGTCCAGCTGTCCGGACGCATAGGTCAGCATAAGGCGCATCCTGTACAGGGCGCTGTTGGTCAGCACGCTTCCTCTCCATCCCGTGCGGACTGAAGAGGCCATCGGCATGATGTTGGTCACACCGTTGTAGCCGCCGAAGCCATATTCGGAAACTTCCGCCCCGTTGACTGACTCCTTGGTCCTGGTCGCCTCGTTGAGGCCGCTCCAGAGGGAGTAAGGGGTGTAGCCGGTGACCGCATCGTTCATCCTTACGCCCGCAAGATAGACATCCTGCGACTCGCTTGAATATCCCCGCACGCGGAAACGGACTGAACTGAAGTTGTAGCCCGCCATATTGTTGAACACGTCGTTCTGGCCGAAGAGGATCGTCGGGCTGTCGTTGTAGCCGGAGTCGTCCATATCGAACTCAGAGAAGCTCGCATCGTCGACTTCGGAGACTTTCGCCACCGGAGTCAGGGACAGGTTGAACATATTCTTGACGTAGCCGTCGTTGACAGTGACGTTGACTCTGGACTGGAGGTACTGAGGGCTTTCGATGACAAGGTCGTACATTCCGTCCTTGAGGTTCCCGATCTGGAATGTGCCGTCCGCGCCGGCCTTGACCCGGGCTACTTCCTGACCTTCGGAGTAGAGGATCAGCTGCGCCCCGTCAACCGCCGTCTTTGAGAGTCGGCTTACGACGGTACCTTTCACGCCGCCCGTGAATGTCTGGGCCGACAAAGTCCGGGTGGACAATGTCAGGGCCAGGAACAGCGCCGAGGCGGCAAGGATTGTTCTTTTGCTCATAAATGTTGTATGTTGACTTTTCGTTTCAGCCGCCTCGCGAAGCTCGGCGGCCGGGAATCGTTTATTTGTTGCTTACGATGATGTAGGTAGGGTAGTGGTCGCTGTAGCCGCCGACGTAGGATCCGCTTGAAAATGTCCTGGCCGGAGTGCCTTTGTACTGGCCGGTCTGCTGGACCATGAACGGCTGGTTGAACACCCTGCCGTAGTACTTTCCCTTGACGATCGGGACGATGCGGAGTTTCCCCTTCTCCGCGTTGACCAGTGATTCGTTGGCGAGGATGATGTCGTAGATGTTCCACTCTCCCCTGTAGGCAAGAGAGCCGTAGCCGGCTTTCAGCATTGAGATGAAAGGAGAGAAGAAATCGGCCTTGCCGACCTCTTCGACGGTCTCCTTGCCGTGAAGGTAGACGGTCATGCTCTCATCCGTAGGGTTGTCGTTCATATCGCCCATAACCACGATCTTGATGCCAGGATATTCGGCCATAAGTTCGGCTGAGTGCTGGTAGATGATTTCGGCTCCGCGGGCGCGCAGGTCTCCACCCTTGCCTCCGAGCCTTGAAGGAAGGTGGGCCACGAAGAATGCGAACATCTCGCCCTGGATTTCGCCCCTGACCATCAGCACGTCCCTCGTGCGGAAATTCTTCTTGGACTCTTTGTCCATATCGAACCGGATGTCGCTGTTGAAGTCGTAAGGGATGGACTTGCTTTCAATCAGTTTGAACTGGTCGGGCCTGTAGAGCAGAGCCACGTCCACGCCTCGTCTGTCCGGTCCGTCGTAGTGGACGATCTGGTAGTTGGCGTCGGCGATCTCCTTCTGGCTGACAAGGTCCTCAAGCACGTGACGGTTCTCTATCTCGCTGAGACCGAGGATTGTGTGAAAGGCGTTGTTCTCGTCCGCCATAGCCTTGATCACGGTGGCGATGTTGTGCAGCTTGTGCTCGTACCTCTTCTCTGTCCAGCTGTTAGCTCCGTCGGGGAGATATTCATAATCGTTCTTCCCCTCGTCGTGGTAGGTGTCGAAGAGGTTCTCGACGTTGTAGAAGCCGATGACGTAGCCTCTGGCTTTACCTTTGGCGCAGGCCGTGACGGTTGCCGCCGCAAGCAGGACGGTCGCCGCAGCGAAAAAGGTGAGCGCCGCGTAGATTATTCTTTTCAAACGCATTGTTGTTATCTGATTGTCTGTTGTTCTGCCGCCGCTTTACCACCACCAGGAGACTTTCGACGGGTCTTCGGCTTCAATCTTCGCGGCGGTTTCTTCACCCACCGCGGACGGGAGGTTTACGAAGAAGTCCATTCCCAACTTCTCTTCCAGAGCGTCCACCGACATTGAATATGACTTGTCCACATTCTTGGAACTGTAGTCCTTGTGGTCCATCCAGACGGCGCAGGCGCAGTAGCCGGAGTAGCCTATGGTGGAGTTCTTCAGGTAGCGCAGCACGACCTTGTAGTAGGCGGTCGGGACTGTGACCTTCTTGCCGACGTTGTCGAGGGCGTATTTCACTGTCTCGCCTTCCTTGTAGTCGATGACGCAGCCGGTCACCACGTAGAGGGTGTCGGACCTGCTGGCCCAGGAGCGCACGGAACTTTCAAGGTTCGCCCAGATGGTCGAGTTGAACTTGTCGTTCAGCTGCGGAGTCATATTCGTGCCGTAGAAGGTCTGGATGTTTCCTGAATATGCCAGCCTGTCGGCGGAAGGTATTTGGTGGCCTCTGGCGTACCAGCCGGAGTTGCCTTCGCTGTAGCCTCTGTAAAGCACCGGCTGGTCTTCCTCTTCCAGCAGAGGGTCGAGCCCCCAGGTGTTGGAGCGGCCGCCGGAACTGATGTTCCATTTGCTGAGCGGGTAGGCGACCCATGGGGCGACAAGGTTGTGGTAGTCCCAGATGAAGGAATAGTTCCTTGTCTTAACCGATCCGATGGTCATCGAGTGGGTGAATGCATCCGTGCCGTCCGGAATGGCGGGGAGTTCAAGCCATTTGGTGGCGTTGGTGAGGTTGCCGCCGCGGCTCGGGGTCGGGTCAGGATCAGGGCCCGGGGTCTTTTTCTCCGCCCCGGCCTGGGTGATGCCGGCCTGAGCCAAGCCTCCGGCCGCAGTGACGGTGATGGTGGCGTAACGGCTCTCTTCAGAGGTGTTCTCCCTTACGGTCAGGGTCACGTCCACGCTGCCCTCTCCAGCCGCCTTGTTGACTGAAATCCAGTCAGGGCCTTCAGTCCCCGAATCGTCCGTTATCGTCAGTGTCCAGGACGCAACGGCTGTCACGGACACGAATTTCTGACCGCCCTCGGCACCGATCTCCGGATTCTTGATCTCAATTTTCGGCGGGACCTCTGTCTTGGTTTCCTCGCAGGACACAAGTCCGGTCACCGCAGCCAAAAAGAAGAACAGGGCAAGCCCCGCTCCGCTGAAGCGGCGGCGGACCTGCCCTGCCTTATTCACATTTTTAAATACTATACCCACTTGATTGTTATACTGTTTTTTCAGAAGCTTTTGCTACTTTTCCGGGTTCAAGCCGAAGATTATCGCCCTGTAGTCCTTGACCTTGATGGTCTTTAAGGTCATCGTGGTCGCCTCTGCCAAAGCTTGGCCGCCATTGAGCGAAGTCACGTCAATCGTGTACTTGTCAGCATCGGTGACACCGGTGATGGTGTAAGGAGATGTGTTCGAGCAACCATCGTTCGCCTGAGGCGAGACAGGATCGGCGACAGCCTTGTCGTTGCAGTCGAGTTCAACCTGCACGGTCTTGCCCTTCCAGGCAAGCGCATAGAAGGAAATCTTCTTCGTGCCGGCAGGGACGGAGATGGTGGCATAGCCGACCTTCTTGCCTGTACCCAATTTCAGCACCTCGACCACGTCGCCGCCGTTGATGGAGGCTTTATCTGAAGAAGAATTATTGTCGGTGGTAGTAGTCCATACGATGCTGCTTGCGAAACTGCCTGCCGCTCCCTTGCCCTTGTGGGTGAGCACAATCGTGTAAGAC
>CAVCDF010000023.1:0-2172 GCA_963600795.1 Anaerotignum sp.
GTCATATTCACCGTCGGCGTACATTCCCGGCATCTCGGCCGTCTCGCCGCCCACGAGGGCGCAGCCTGCCTGACGGCATCCGTCGGCAACTCCGGCCACGATCGCCTCGACGACCTCAGGACGGGTCTTACCCTGAGCCACATAGTCAAGGAACACAAGAGGTTCCGCACCCTGAGCGAGTACATCGTTCACGCACATGGCGACTGCGTCGATGCCAATCGTGTCGTGCTTGTCCATCGCGAACGCCAATTTGAGTTTTGTGCCGACTCCGTCGGTCCCGCTGACCAGAATCGGTTCCTTGACATTCAGTTTGGAAAGGTCGAACATTCCTCCGAACGATCCGATGTTCCCCATCACGCCGACTCTGTCAGTCGATGCCACGTGCTTCTTGATTCTGCGGACAACGTCATAGCCCGCTTCGAGGCTCACGCCCGCTTTCTCGTAATCAACCGCCATTATATTCCTTGATTTAAAATTTATGTTCGTTCTTGACTTCCTCGATGCTGGAGTACAGCGCCGTAGGATAATTGCCGTTGAAGCAGGCCAGGCAAAGGTCGCTTCTGCGGCCGGCTTCCAAAAGCCCATCCTCGGAGAGGAAGGCCAGCGAGTCCGCCTCGATCGCCTGGCGCGCCTGCTCGAGAGTCCTTGACGAGCAGAGAAGTTCCTTGTGGGTGGACATGTCCACTCCGTAGAAGCAAGGGTTCTTGATCATCGGGCTCGCGATGCGCATATGCACTTCCTTCGCCCCCGCCTCGCGCATCATCCTCACGATGCGGAGAGAGGTGGTGCCGCGCACGATGGAATCGTCCACCAGAATGACTCTCTTGCCGTTCACGATGCTCCGTACCGGCGAGAGCTTCATCTTGACGCCCTTGTCCCTCATCTCCTGCGACGGCTGGATGAAGGTCCTTCCGATGTAGCGGTTCTTGATGAGGCCCATCTCGTTAGGCAGGCCGCTCGCTTCTGAATATCCCGACGCGGCGCTTAGGCTCGAATCAGGCACTCCGACCACGATGTCGGCGTCCACGTGTGACTCCCTGTACAGGATCCTTCCGCTTTCCTTCCTGAAAGCGTGGACGTTGCGGCCCTCGATGTCGCTATCCGGGCGGGAGAAGTAGATGTATTCCATAGCGCACATAGCGTGGCGCTGGTAGTCTGAATATTTCCGGCTGCGGATGCCGTGGTGGTCGATGGTCACGACCTCTCCCGGCTCAACATCCCTGATGAACTCGGCTCCGACCACGCTGAAGGCACAGGTCTCCGAACTGATGACATAACCGTCTCCGAGCCTTCCGATGGACAGAGGCCTGAGGCCGTACTTGTCACGGATGGCATAGACTCTGCGGCCTGTCATCACCAGAAACGCGAAAGCCCCTTCGATCATGTTCAGGGCTTCCATTATCGGGTAGATTCTCGGGCTGTTTCTTTCAGACGGCTCCTTCTTGATGAGGTGGGCCAGGATTTCGCTGTCGGATGTGGACTGGAAAAGGCTGCCGCGGTCCTCGAGATACTTCCTCAACTGGGCCGAGTTGACGATGTTGCCGTTGTGCACCAGGGCGAAATCCCCGCTGTTGTGCTTGAAGAGAAACGGCTGGACATTTTCGATGCCTCCGCCGCCGTGTGTGGAGTAGCGGACGTGGCCGATGGCCCTGTCGCCGTGCAGAGTGCCGAGATTCTCGCTGTTGAAGACCTCCGTAACGAGGCCGAGACCCTTGACTCGGTTCAGCTCGCCGTTTTCGTTGACCGATACGATTCCGCAGCCTTCCTGACCGCGGTGTTGAAGAGAATGGAGACCGTAGTAGGTCACCTCAGCGGCGTGGGGAACGCCCCAGACTCCGAAGACCCCGCATTCTTCATTGAGTTCCTTTGAAAACATATTCCTTTCGCGGACTAAAGCGCAAAGATAATCAAACCGCCGCTAAGAACGAAATCTATTTTGCGAGGAATATGCTTCCCGGCCCGTCACGCCCCCCGCCGGAGCCACAGGGTTCCGTTACACTTTTCATGTTACACAAAAAGTGTAATGGCAATGTACCGGAATTTAAAAATCACCCGTAGAGTTCGCGCAGGACGGCGAGGGAGCGGACGTGGACGGTGGATTCGGTGTGGTGCTCGATGTACTTGAGGATGGCCTCGGCGATCTCGTTGCGGTCGGCTCCTTTCAGAGGGACG
>CAVCDF010000024.1:0-21684 GCA_963600795.1 Anaerotignum sp.
TGGTGACAAGCTTCATCGTCGAGGCGGGGACCATCCTCCGGTCAGCGTTCAAGGACGCGAGGGTGTCTCCTCCGACGGTCACGGCAAGAACACCGAAGGACGTTCCCTCCAGCGGTTCGCCGCGCGATACGGATTCAACGTATTTCTGCGCTTTTGACCTTGCCGTCTGACGGCCCGTCACGGGAGCCTGGGCTGAAGATTCCGCCGCAGACAGAGTCAGGGCGCAAAGTATGGGGAGTATGATCGTTTTCAGGTCCATTTCGTTTTTCTTTCGTATCTGCTTGACTGTTTGCCGGAGTACCGGCGGACAACGGATACAAAAATACTATTTTTATCGTAAATTTGCGGATTGTAAAAACGGGCCCGTCCGGAAAGGCCGGGACAAAAAAGACAACATCAAGAATCAAGCGATATGAAAAAGTGCGTGCTTGTGTCCGGCGGTGCCGGATTCATCGGAAGCCACGTGACCGTGGAACTCATCGAAGCCGGCTACGACGTCATCGTGGCCGACAATATGTCCAACTGTGACGAGACCTGCTTCGAAGGCGTCAGGAAAATCACCGGCAAAGAAGACATTCCTTTCATCAAGATGGACTTCTGCGACCCTGTCGCCACCGAGATACTGTTCACCGCCAACAAGATAGACGCCGTCATACACTTCGCCGGATTCAAGGCGGTGGGCGAATCGGTCAGCGAACCGCTCAAGTACTACCGCAACAATCTTGAATCCTTCATCAACGTGATCGAAGTCGCCAGGAAGCACAGCTGCGACAACATCCTCTTCTCGTCTTCAGCCACGGTTTACGGCGAACCGGACGAACTCCCGGTGACCGAGAAGTCACCTAGACAGCCGGCCACTTCACCTTACGGCAACACCAAGCAGATGTGCGAAGACATTCTCAGGGATTCCGTGAAAGCATATTCAAACATAAGGGGAATCGCGCTGAGGTACTTCAATCCGATCGGAGCGCATCCGTCCGCGCTCATCGGAGAGCTGCCTCGCGGCGTGCCGAACAACCTCGTACCGTACATAACCCAGACCGCCATCGGCAAACGGGAATGCCTCTCGGTCTTCGGCAACGACTACCCCACCCCGGACGGCACCTGCCAGAGAGACTTCATCGACATCGTTGATCTTGCCAAGGCGCACGTCTTCGCGGTGCGCAGAATGCTTGACGGCAAGATGAAGAATGAATATGAAATCTTCAACATCGGCACAGGAAAGCCTCTGTCGGTGATGGAGCTGATCACCGCCTTCGAGAAGGCCAACGGACTGAAACTCAACTATAAGTTCGCGCCTCGCAGAGCCGGTGACGTGACCGCTATCTGGGCGGACCCGACATTGGCCAACGAAGAACTCGGATGGAAGGCCGAGCGGTCGATCGAGGACACTCTCGCCGCCGCCTGGGCCTGGGAAAAAAGAATCTCGGAAGGCCTCTAGGCCGGCAGGAATCCTTTTGAAAGCAGATACTGGGCAATCTGGACAGCGTTGGTGGCGGCACCCTTGCGGATGTTGTCGCTGACGCACCAGAAGTTCAGGCCATACTTGACGGACGGGTCACGGCGCAGACGGCCGACAAAGACATCGTCCTTGCCCAGAGAGTACAGCGGCATCGGATAGACATTGCGGGAAGGATCGTCCTGAACCGTGACGCCTTCCGTTTCGGACCAGATCCTGCGGACATCCTCAAGAGAGAAATCGTTCTCGAATTCAAGATTGACCGACTCAGAATGGCCTCCCAGCACAGGAACCCTGGCCGTGGTCGGACTGACTCCGATCGAGTAGTCGTCAAGAATCTTGTGCGTCTCGTTGACCATCTTCATCTCTTCCTTCGTGTAGCCGCTCTCAAGGAAGTCGTCTATATGCGGAATCACATTCTCATCAATCGGATAGTGGTAGAATGCAGGATACTCACCCCACTTTGCGCCGGCTCTTTCCGCTTTCATCTGAGCCACTGCAGGATTGCCTGAACCGGTGACGCTCTGATAGGTCGAAACCACTATCCTCTTTATCCTATAGGCTTTGTGAAGCGGAGCCAGAGGCAGGAGCATCTGGATTGTGGAACAGTTCGGGTTCGCGATGATGTAGTCCTCGGCGGTCAGAACCGAGGCATTGATCTCCGGCACCACAAGTTTCTTTGAAGGGTCCATCCTCCAGCAGGAAGAATTGTCCACCACTCGGCACCCTACGGCCGCGAACTTCGGGGCAAGTTCACGGGAGATTCCCGCCCCGGCCGAGAACAAGGCCAGATCCGGCTTCAAGGCCAGCGCGTCTTCAGCGGACACCACCGGATACTCCTTCCCGGCAAAAAGGATCTTCTTGCCGACGGACTTTTCTGAAGCCACGGGGATGAATTCGCTGACAGGGAAATGTCTTTCTTCGAGAACTTCGACCATCCTGGTACCGACCAGGCCGGTCACTCCGACTACTGCTACTTTCATATTCGTTCGTTTTATCTGATTTTTCCGCGGCGGCGGTTTTGTCAGGGACAAATAGCCATAAAAAAAAGGGAAGACCCGGATAAGCCTTCCCCGTATCGTTCCACGAAAGGAGAAATTACTTTTCCTCCGGCTTTTCGGTGTTTTTGATGACCTCGCTGAGTTTCTTGTAGAGGCCGTCCGTCTTCTCGAGGAGTTCCTTGCGGATTGCCGCGAAATGAGCGGACTTCTTGCCTTCCGGCTTGGCGTAGACTTTGTCCTTGAGGTCATTGTAGAGATTGACGGCTTCGTCGAAAAGTCCGCCCAAAGCCTCATCGTCAGCCTTGCTGTTGATTGAGCTGAAGATGGAGCAATCGTCAATGAATGCTCCGATGACATATTCAATGTCCTTCTTGATGTCTCTAAGATTCATTTCTTGTCGTGTTTAGTCTTAAAACTTGGCAAATATAGTCATTTTTTTTCATTTTCAAACGCTTCCGCTCTGCGCCCGGAATCTTGTCACCTCGAGGAGAACAGCGAACGCACAAGTGCCGGGACATCGGCGACCTTGACGACTTCGATTCCCTTGGGCTCACGGTCGAGCGAAGCGAAGGACGAGACGTACATCTTCTTGAATCCCAGTCTGGCGGCCTCGGAAATTCTCCTGTCAAGCTGCGCGACCGGGCGCACTTCCCCGCTCAGGCCGACCTCTCCGGAAAAGCAGTTGTCGGAAGCCACGGCAAAGTCGAAATTCGACGACAGCACGGCCGAAACCACGGCCAGGTCACAGGCAGGGTCTGTAACCCTGAGGCCTCCGGCCATGTTCAGGAACACGTCTTTCTGGGCCAGTTTGAAGCCGGCACGCCGCTCAAGGACAGCCAGAAGCATATTCAGCCTTCTGACGTCGAATCCGGTGGCGGAGCGCTGGGCTGTACCGTAGGCCGCCGAACTTACAAGCGCCTGGACTTCGAAGAGAAACGGTCTTGTGCCATCGAGAGTCGCGCTGATGGCCGTGCCGCTCAGACCCGCCTCGTGCATGGGAATGAGCAGCTCGGACGGATTGGAGACTTCCCTGAGCCCCTTCCCCGTCATCTCGAAGACCGCGAGTTCGGACGTGGAACCGAAGCGGTTCTTGATGCTGCGGAGAATCCGGTAGGACCCGCGGTTGTCCCCTTCGAACTGAAGCACAACGTCAACGATGTGTTCAAGGACCTTCGGCCCCGCTATGTAACCTTCTTTGGTAATATGTCCGATCAGAATGACCGGGATTCCTGTTTCTTTCGCGAAACGCAGAAGCATAGCCGCAACCTCCTTTATCTGCGTGACCGATCCGGGAGTGGAGACCGCCGATTCGGAGAACATCGTCTGCACGGAATCCACGATCATCAGGTCCGGGCCGATTTCCCGCGCCTGGGCCAGAACGTTTTCGATGAGAGTCTCGCTATAGATTCTGCAGTTGGAAGCGTCGCCTCCCAGCCGGTCGGCACGCATCTTGACCTGCCTGGAACTTTCCTCTCCGGTGACATAAAGGGTGCTGAGCGAGGGACATCCGAGAGGAATCTGAAGAGACAGCGTGGACTTTCCTATGCCTGGTTCACCCCCGATCAGCACAAGCGATCCTTCTACGATTCCTCCGCCGAGGAGCCTGTCGACTTCTTCGCTGCCAAGCGAAATCCGAGCCTCGGAACTCGAGTCTATCTCGTTCAGCTTCTGCGGCCTGCGGCTGGAGCCGGGCACAGAATCCCGGACTGCGGACTTCTTCGCAGTCCCAGTCGCGACCTTCTGCTCGACCATAGTGTTCCACTCGCCGCAGGCAGGGCAGCGGCCCATCCATTTTGAATATTCATTGCCGCAGTTACTGCAGAACCAGACACTTTTCTCTTTCATAAGAAGCAGCTTTTAACCGGTGTCAAAGATAGGGATTCGGACGGTCGGAGACAAAAAAAATTGCAGCATCTGGGATTGACCCGGACACCGCACAATAATCCCCGTGAGGGAAGAACTGAGCCCGAATTACTCAGCGCACTTGGTGGAATCGCAGCAAGCGGTTGAATCACAGCAAGCGGTTGAATCGCAGCAAGCAGCTACAGTGTCAGCCACAGCCTCAACTTCCTCAGCAGCCTCGGCAGCAGCCTCAGCCTTCTTTGCGTTGTTTCCGCAAGCAGCGGCAGCTACCATAAGAGCTACAACTGCGAAAGACATAAATACCTTCTTCATAATGATATAAAAATAAAACTATTGTTTTGCTAACGCAATAATTGACCGCAAAATTACACAGTTTTCTCTGATTTACAATAAAATTTCACTTTTTTATCGAATTTTCAACAAGTTTTTTCGACAATTGCGGCAGTTCGCATTTCTCCAGACCGCATATCCGTCCTCTTTCAATCTGAAAGCGCAAAGCCATTCTCGGCACTTCTGGCGTGTTCTGCAGACCGCAGGAACCGGGATTCATAAAAATGAAGCCGGACTTCACGTCCCGGAACACTTGTGGAATGTGAGTGTGGCCGCAGACGAATATGTCCGGATGATAAGTGTCAAGAAGAGCCTTGGCCTGAGCATCATAAAGAGGTCTGCCCGGATTGTAGGCCCAGTAACTGCCCCGCCTCAGCCCTATGTGGGTCATAAGGATTCTCAGCCCTTCGCAATCGATAAGCCGGAAGGAAGGATATTCCTGCCTGATGTCGAGTCCGTCGCAGTTGCCGTACACGCCGGTAAGCGGGCGGAACTCGGCTATCTGCCGGGCGCACTCGAGCGTGCCGAAATCCCCTGCGTGCCAGATCTGGTCAACAGGTTCCAGGAATTCCTTCACGTCATCGGCAAAGACTCCGTGTGTGTCAGAAATCAGTCCTATGCGCATCATTCGTTACCGTTGATATTCATTTCTTTCCTACCGCACTTTCTTTCTTCGCGGCAAATTTAGTCCTTTTCAGGACATTTTTACTACTTTTGTCATTTGAATCATTGCCAAGACAGCCATAACAATGGAGATTTTCCATTCATACTCCAGCGAAGGTTCGCTGGTCCTGCTGGACGCCGAGGAAAGCGCCCACTGCGTCCGCGTCCTCAGGCACCGGAAAGGCGATGAAATCACCGTCGTCGACGGACTCGGAACGATGTTCCGGTGCCGCCTGACCGACGATTCCCCCAAAGGGGCGGCGGCTGCCGTCATCGAAACCTTTCCCGGCTGGGGCGGGCATCCATATTCATTGAATATGGCAGTGTGTCCGACCAAGAACAACGACCGCTTCGAATGGTTCGTGGAGAAGGCTACGGAGATCGGCGTGGACATCATTTCGCCGGTCATCGGGGACCGTTCCGAGCGCAAGGTCTTCAAGCCTGAAAGGTGCAGGAAAATCGCGCTTTCCGCGATGAAGCAGAGTCTCAAGGCAAAACTGCCGGAAGTGGAGGAGCCCGTTTCGGTACGGGATTTCATTCTGTCGCGTCCCGGTAACGGTCTCAAAATGATCTGCTGCTGTTTTGAAGGAGAGACTCCGAGACGGTCTATTGAAGACGTGCTCGGAACTTCGTGGGACTCCGGTACTTGCGATGTCCGCGGAGTCGGAGAACCTGAAATCACAATACTGATCGGGCCGGAGGGAGATTTCTCTCCCGAAGAAGCGGCCCTGGCCGTTGAACGCGGCTTCATTCCTGTCCACCTCGGGGCCAGCCGGCTCCGCACCGAGACCGCAGCGGTGACCGCCGCCACTGCCTGCTATCTGCGCAGCCTGCGCAGCGGATGCGGCGACTGATGGCGCAATGTGCTGAAAATCAAAATAATCCTCAACTGTAATCAATTATGGACATGCAAGATAACATCACGGAACGGATCTTAGGAGAGACACTCAAGGTCTTGAAAGAAGGAGGAGTCATCCTGTACCCTACAGACACGGTCTGGGGTCTCGGATGCGACGCCACCAACCCGGAAGCCGTCTCCAGAATCTATGAGATCAAGCGCCGCTCCGACAGCAAGTCGCTTGTGCTGCTGGCCTGCAGCCTTGACCAGATCGCCCTTTACATCAAGGAGATTCCGCCGATGGCCATTGATCTTGTCGAGGTCAACGACCGCCCGATGACGCTCATCTATCCTGGAGCGAAGACGTACCCCGCCGCCGCAGAGGGTGAAGAGCAGAAGGCTGACCGGTTCCATCTGGCGCACAACACCGTGGCCGCCGACGGCACGGTCGGCATCCGGATTCCGATGATGGAGTTCTGCCGCCAGCTGACCTACAAGCTCGGCAGGCCGATCGTCTCAACTTCAGCCAACATCTCCGGCGAGCCGACTCCGAAGCGTTTTGCGGACATTCCGGAAGAGATCAAGTCAGCCGTCGATTACACCGTAAGCCCGCGTCTCGAGGCCGGCGCCACCGGGCAGTCCTCGCAGATCATCAAGATCGGCCTTGACGGCCAGGTCGAAATCATCCGGGCGTAGCAGGCCATATTCCCTGAAAACCTTAATTCCTTAAACATCACATCATCATGAGAAGACTCATCGCTATTGTATTTACCGCGTTCTGTTCCCTTGCCATTGTTCAGGCGCAGGACATCATCACCACCAGGAACGGGGAGGATATCCAGTCAAAGGTCCTGGAAGTCAACAAGAAGGACATCAAGTACAAGAAATACGACAACCTCGACGGGCCGACCTACACAATGCAGAAATCCGAAATTCTGATTGTCAGGTACGCGAACGGCGCGGACGAAGTTTTCGACAGGCAGGACAACTCCTCCGCGAACACCGGCGCGGAAGTCGTTCCCGGGATGAAATACCGCAAATACAAGAAGCTGTACGACACGAAGTACTACATACCGCAGCGTGAAGACACCTACAGCCGTGGCTGGGCCGGCGTGGCTTCCTTCTTCATTCCTGGTCTGGGCGAAGGCATCGACGGCCAGTGGGGCCGCGCCTGCGCCATTATGGGCACGAACTTCGGCTTGCTGATCGTGCAGTTGACGGACACCTACATCTCAAAGGACTATGCCAACGGAACCACGACCATAAGTATGGGAGGTGTGGCTCTGGGTACACTTGCAGCCCGCGCGGCATTGAACATCTGGAGCATATTCGATGCTATCCACATAGCCAAGGTGAAGAATATGTACTATCAGGACCTGAGGGACCAGAGAGCTGCCGTGGACTTCAAGGTAGAACCTTATTTCGCCTGCTCACCTGCGGACATTTCAGGTTGTTCCAGACCGACGGCAGGCCTCTCGCTCAAACTGAATTTCTAGTATGGCCGGCCGGCGCGGACGCGCTGCCGGCGCGTTCTGAAGGCATCTACCAGAGCCTTTCGTCCAGGACGACCTGCAGAAGCAATGTCACGAGAGCCAACGGCAGGTAGTCGTGCAGGTCGGTGCGGAGGAACCTCAGCGCCGCCTGAATCTCAGCCGTGACCTTGCGGACCGGGATTCCGAACTTGCGGGCTATCATCTCGTATGACAGCCCCTCATAGCGGCTTGCAATGAATATCCTGCTTGTCCGGTCCGGCATTCTTTCCACGCTTTTGCTGAGAAGTCCGACGACCTCGCTTCTGAAGACTTCGGCCGGATCGCTTCCTTCCAACGAAGTGATTTCGAAATCAAGCATCTCCATTTCTCGGTTCTGCAACCGTTCCAGACTCTTTTCCCTAGCCTTCAGGCTTTTCAGATGGTCCAGACACCGGTTCGTCACCACCTTGAACATATAGGACTCATAATTGCCGGTCTGGATTTCCTCGCGCTTTTTCCAGAGCCGTATGAAGCTCTCATTGACGATATCCTCGGCCGAACACAGTTCGTGTACGTAAGAATTGGCGATATTGATGTACATATCGCGGAAATTCTCATAGAGATCGTTGAACTCCACTTCAGTCAGAGTCCCCGTGCGCTCCTTGTTGTCCATACATTTTATACTGTGCAGAATCCCGGATGCGGATTGAAATCCTTCCGCGCCTCGGAATCGGCGCAAAGTTAATAGATTTTCGGTTATCCGCTTAAAAAATCGAGCTGCGGCACCTTCACGGCAATGAAATCCGTGAAAAAAATCAAAAAAAAAGTGTAATAATGACAATCTGACTCGTCTATATTTGTAGCGTAATATCGCAAACCACAGAAAAGAAATGACAGACGAGCAACTATACAGGTACTTCAAGGGAAAAGCCACATCATCGGAGACGGCAGAAATAAAAGAATGGCTGACTTCAGATCCGTCAGCGCAGAAACAGTTCGATTCGGCACACGCCCTTTTCAATATGACTGAAATCAGAAGGGCGCATCTGGCCGCTGACCGCAGAAAGGCCAGAGCGCGTTTCGTCAATGCGGTACGCCGGATTGCAGCGGCAGTCTCCTCTGCCGCAGCCGTGGCCGTCATAGGGTTCCTCTCGTTCAATGCAGGCAAGAATGCGCAGAAAGACGATCTCGCTTCAATTTACAACACATTGGAAGTTCCGAACGGAAAAGTCGTGGAACTTGCGCTCAGCGACGGTACGATGGTCACCCTCAACGGAGGATCCAGACTTGAATATCCGGTGATTTTCTCTGACGACCAAAGAACCGTGAAATTCTCCGGCCAGGCGAAGTTCTCCGTCGCCCACAATGAAGAATGTCCTTTCGTAGTAAGCACCGACATGTGCGATGTGACTGTGCTCGGAACCAGATTCGAAGTGATGGCGGACCTCGCCTCGGGCGAATTCTCGACCTCGCTTTTCGAGGGCTCGGTGAAGGTCACGGACCGCAGGGACAATTCCTGCCTTTTCCTCAAGCCGAACCAGATGGTCTACATGCGTGACAACAAGCTACAGAGGATGGCCATCACCGATGACGCCGACTACCTCTGGTCGGAAGGAATCATAAGCATAGGAAATACGGATTTCGAAACCCTTATGACCAAGTTTGAAAGGTCATTCGGCGTGAAGATAAACATAGAAAGGGGAACGATGCCCGAGTTGAAGTTCATCTCCGGAAAAATGTATGTGTGCGAGGGCATAGAGAACGCGCTCAAGACATTGCAGACGGGATGCGACTTCGAATATGACTGGGATCAGGAAACCGGCGTCGTGGTAATAAGATAATATCAGCCCGGCTCTGCCGGACATATTAAGATAAAAACATTAATAACTCTAAAAAACCGTTTATGGCAAACAAAATGAATCAGTCTTGCAGATTCAGATTGCTCTTTGCGATGATCGCAGTCCTCACGCTGCTCCCAAGTGCAGGGAAAGCGTACGGACAGTCTTCCGGAGTTACTTTGAATATGGAAAGCGTTCCGATGTCCAAAGTAATGAAGGCAATCGAATCACAGACAACCTATTTGTTCATGAATCAGGACGTTGATGTGTCAACTCCTGTAACAGTGAAAGGTGAAAACATCACCATCGGCAATGCCCTCGACCAGATGGTCAAAAACATTGACGTTGAGTATGCCATCACCTCCGGAAGAAACATTATCCTGAGCAAGGTCAGGAAGTCCGCAGACAATTCCATTTCCGGAGTTGTCAAGGATCAGAACGGCGAGCCTGTTCCCGGAGCATCCATAGTGCTCAAGAACTGCAAGCTGGGCACAAATGCCGACCTTGACGGAGCCTTCAGCATCGACCTCCCTAAAGGATTCACCTCAGATGTCATCGAAGTCTCGTTCCTCGGCTACAAGACCGTCTCAACCCAGGTCACGGACAAGAGATACTTCAACTTCGTTCTTGTGGAAGACAGGGAAATCCTGGAAGCCGGCGTAATAACCGCCCTCGGCATCAAGCGTTCGGAGAAAGCTTTGAACTATAACGTCCAGCAGGTTTCAAGCGACAAGATTACGGCCATCAAGGATGCGAACTTCGTGAACTCCCTGAACGGCAAGATCGCCGGCGTCACCATCAACTCCTCTTCTTCAGGAGTCGGCGGCGAGACAAAAGTAGTGATGCGCGGTACCAAGGGCATCAACTCTTCTTCAAACGCTCTCTACGTCATCGATGGCATTCCTATGTACGCAATGTCCGACAACGGCGAAACCGACTACGGTTCAAGAGGCCGCTCTGAAGGCATCGCAGACATCAACCCGGAAGACATCGAGTCCATCTCAGTCCTGACAGGTGCGGCCGCAGCCGCTCTTTACGGCAGCAACGCTTCCAACGGTGCGATCATCATCAACACCAAGAAAGGGCAGGAAGGCAAACTGTCGTTCACGGTCACCAGCAACACGGAAGTGCAGAACGCATTCGTGCTTCCTCGTTTCCAGAACCGTTACGGCAATGTCGAAGGCGAGGCAGTCAGCTGGGGCTCGCTTCTTTCATCGAAGGACAGAATGAACTACAATCCTGGTTCGGACTTCCTCCGCACAGGTCTTGTGGGTACGGAGACAGCCTCGCTCTCGGTAGGCAATGAAAGGAATCAGGTCTATGCTTCAGCAGGTGCGGTCGATTCTAAGGGCATCATCCCGAACAACGGCTACCACCGTTACAACGCATCCATAAGGTCTACATCTTCTTTCCTCGATGACAAGCTTCACCTCGACGTCAGCGCCCAGTACGTGAAGCAGAGAGACCTCAATATGGTCAACCAGGGCATCTACGGCAACCCTCTAGTCGCCGCTTACCTCTATCCGCGCGGGGAAGACTGGGAATATGCCAAGATGTTCGAGCAGTACGATGATTCAAGGAAAATCTACGTCCAGAACTGGGGCCTTATGGGAAAGGCGGGCCTCGAGTGGGACAACCCTTACTGGACTCAGTACAGAAGGCTCCGCAGGAACAACAAGGACCGTTATATGATGTCGGGCGGACTCACCTGGGACATCTGCGACTGGCTGAAACTCTCAGGCCGTGTCAAACTCGACAACACCGACAACACTTACACGGACGAGTCTAACGCAAGCACGAACACCACAATCACCGAAGGATCCTCCAACGGTTATCTTCACAGGGAGGAGACATCCGAGCGTCAGATCTATGCCGATGTCCTTCTCAGCATGAACAAGACCTGGGGTGACTGGTCGCTCGGCGCCAACCTCAGCGCTTCCATCTCGGACATGAAGTACAGACTCCTCAAGGCACGCGGAGGCATCCGTGAGGACGGTCTTCCTAACGTATTCTCAGTCAAGCAGCTTGACAAGAGCACTTCCGAAACCGCCGATGACGGATGGCAGGAGCAGACACAGTCTGTCCTCGGTTCCGCCGAACTCGGTTTCAAGGGAGCCTACTATCTCACGGTCACCGGACGTAACGACTGGCCTTCACAGCTCGCCGGACCTCACTCCTCGAAGAAGAGCTTCTTCTACCCTTCCGTCGGAGCTTCAGTGGTTCTTTCACAGATTCTTCCGATGCCGGAAACCATCGATTTCCTCAAGATCCGCGGTTCCTGGGCCTCGGTAGGTCTTCCTTTCTCAAGGTTCATCGCCAACCCGACATATTCCTGGAACAGCAGGACGGGCGCCTGGGAGACTTCCAAGAGCTACCCTATGTATGACCTCAAGCCGGAGAGAACAGACTCCTGGGAGGTCGGTGTCACATTCAAGGCGTTCAAGGGCTTCAGCTTCGACCTCAGCTACTATGACACAAGGACATACAACCAGACCTTCGACTCGCAGCTTTCCGTGTCGTCAGGCTACACCAAGCTTTATGTCCAGACCGGTAGCGTGAGCAACCGCGGTATCGAACTTTCCACAGGTTATGACCACCGGTGGGGCAACTTCAGCTGGAACACGACCTACACTCTCAGCGTAAACAAGAACAAGGTGGACAAGCTTATGGAGAATTACACGCACCCTGAGACCGGGCAGGTGATTTCCCTCGACAGGCTCAAGGTAGGCGGCCTCGGAAATGCCGCATTCGTGCTCACTCCAGGCGGCACCCTCGGTGACCTCTACTCCACCATCGACCTCAACCGCGACAGCAACGGCAACATCTATATCGACGAAGACGGCAAGATCAGCAGCGGCACCACCGACTACAAGAAGCTCGGTTCCGTGTTCCCGAAAGCGAACATGTCCTGGAGCAATGATTTCGGCTTCAAGAATTTCAACATCGGATTCATGGTTTCCGCACGCATCGGAGGCATCGTCTACTCCGCCACACAGGCAAGGCTTGACAGCTTCGGCGTTTCCGAGGCTACGGCTGCGGCGCGTGACAACGGCGGCGTAAATGTGGAAGGCTGCACGATTGACCCATATTCCTGGTATTCAGTGATTGCGGCCGACGGCGGCATCCCTCAGTACTACACTTACAGCGCTACCAACGTACGTCTCCAGGAAGCCCGCATCGGCTACAGCATTCCGAGGAAGGCGCTTGGAAACCTCTTCGACCTCAATGTTTCCGTTGTCGGAAGAAATCTCTGGATGATCTACTGCAAGGCTCCGTTCGATCCTGAATGCATCGCCACCGCAAGCAATTACTATCAGGGAATCGACAGCTTTATGATGCCTTCGACCCGTTCGGTTGCATTGAGCCTCCGTTTCAAATTCTAAAATGAACCGTCATTATGAAAATATATAATATAATAGGTATAGCTCTGGCTTGCGCGGCATCCGCTTCCTGCACGGGAAACTATCTGGACATCAACACCAACCCGTACGAAGCTACCGAAAGCCAGATCGCTGCAGACGACTATGTCATCCAGGGCGCCCTCAAGAATATGCTGGGGTACGTGGTTCCTGTACAGGAACACCAGTTCCAGTTCATGAACGTCCTGTGCGGCAGCACGCTCGGAGGCTATCTCGCAGAGCAGAAAGGTTGGGAAACCAAGATTTCCACCTACAATCCGAACGACGAGTGGTGCGCTTATCCGTTCGAAAACGTGATTTCAGGTTTTTATGGCGCATACATCCAACTTACGACTTCAACCACCGATGAGGTGGCCCTGGCAGTCGCGGAGATCGCCAACGTGTCAGTGTTCCAGCAGCTCACGGACATGTACGGCCCGATTCCTTTCTCACAGATAGGCATCGATGGCTCTCTCGTGGCTCCGTACGATTCGCAGGAAGACATATATTCCAAGGGCTTCGAGAAACTTACGGCCGCAATCAACACTCTTTCGGAGAGAAGCACCGAGAAACTCAACTCGAACGCCGACATCATCTTCCACGGTGACATCCAGAAATGGATCAGATACGCCAACACTCTCAAGCTCCGTATGGCGATGAGAATCGTCTACGCCGACCCGGCCAAGGCTCAGAAGATGGCGGAAGAGGCTGCGAACCAGTCATTCGGGACGATGGAGTCGAACTCCGACAATGCGGTGTTCACCCATTCAACCCAGAATCTCTACTATCTCACCTGCATCCAGTGGGGTGACTACAGGGCTGCGGCGGACATCGTCTGCTATATGAACGGCTACAACGACCCGCGCCGCTCAGCATACTTCACCGAGGCCACCAATTCATCTTCAACCTACGTCGGATGGCGCAGAGGCACGAGAATGACCGATTCCAACGGAGGAAACGGCTGCTCGAACATGAAAGTGACCGCGTCCGACGAAATGTACTGGATGAACGCCGCAGAAGCGATGTTCCTAAAGGCCGAGGGAGCGCTCCGCGGATGGAATATGGGCGGCGGCACTGCCCGGTCATACTATGAGGAAGGAATCAATCTTTCATTCTCACAGTGGAACGTGCAGGGTGCAGACGGCTACATCGCAGACAACACTTCAGTTCCTGACAATTACACGGATCCTTCCGGCAAGGGATACGATGCTTCCATTTCCGGTGCACCTTCAGTGGCCTGGGACGAGAGCGCCGATTTCGAGAAGAATCTGGAAAGGATCATTACTCAGAAATGGATAGCCAACTGGAAGGCTACCGGCGTGGAAGGCTGGTCAGAGTTCCGCCGTACCGGATACCCTCGTCTTTTCACCGCAGGTGTCAACCTCAGCGGCGGCGTCATTGCCGATGACGGCTATGCGCGCAGGCTCAATTATCCTGTAAGCGAGATGACCAACAACAGGGACAACTACAAGACCGCAGTGTCAACCCTCCTCAATGGCACAGACAATATGGCAACCCGCACCTGGTGGGACTGCAATCCTAACACCAAATAACAATGGAGGCAAGAATGAAACACAAATCAATCATAGCAATGGCAATGTCGGCGGCAGTCCTGTTCTCCTGCAGCGAGTGGACTGAACCCGAGTCGATAACGATAAAGGTCGCATCAATGGAAAACGATGCGCCGGAGGTTTATGCCCGGTACTGCCAGAAGATACGCGACTACAAAGCGTCAGACCACAAGCTGGTGTACGTCACCTTCGACAACCAGCAGAAGACAAGCGACCAGTCCTACAATCTGGCTTCCCTTCCGGACAGCATAGACATTGTGGAACTTTCCAATCCGGAACTTATAGACCAGACTCTAGAAAGCCAGATGGAGAAACTCCGCACGGACAAGGCTTTCAGATTCGCGGTTGAGTTCTCATACGATGACATCAAGACAGCGTATGACGACTCGGTCCAGGTGCTTTACGACACCTATATGGCAGAGCGTGACACCGTCAAGGCTCACGGCGGCGATCCCGAAACGGTTGCCGAACCTGTCTATCCCGTGCTCAACGATATGGTCAAGGCCGGACTAGACACGGTGTTCGGATATGTTGACTCATACAAGCTCGACATCGTGCGCGTCAAATATTCGGACCTCAAGCTCAGAACTCATCTCACCGTTGACGAAGACACTACTTACGTAGCGAACCAGAAAGCGATGTTCGACCTCATTCTGAATGAGTTCAACTCTCGCGAAGGTGTCAGGATGTTCCTCAACGCCAATGCGCAGTACATAGTTTCCGAAGACATCATAAACGCTGCGGAATATGTGATTCTCCCTACCGAAAGCCTGTTCGGCACATCGGAACTTGACCAGATGGCCGTAAGGACCACCGCCCAGTATCCCGATGCGAAACTTCTCTATGCCGTGTCCAGCGCTTCAAGCGATTTCAGCGAAGGATGGTTCAACAACAAGACCGTCGAACAGATACCGATCGCAGCGCTCTGGATGAACGAGAATGCCGATTTCAGCAAGTCAGGTTTGCTGATCTACAATGTCAGGCGTACATTCTATGACACGAACCACAACGTTTACAGCAGATTGCGCAATGCGATCAAGGTAATGAATCCTAATTCCTAAAAATCAAAGAGTATGAATATGAAATTTTTGAAATGTGCGATTCTCTCTCTTGCAGCCGCATTTGCAATGTCGTCCTGCGAGCAGAACGGTTCGGACATATACGAGAACAAGGCTTTCATAGATGATTATTCGAGCAGCAAGCTTCTGTACGTGTCCATTGAGGATTCATACAAGGAGAGTCTTGTCGCCGTCCTTCCGAAGCCGGCGGACTCAGCCGTCAAGGTGAAATATTCCGTGGATGCCAGCCTTGTGGACTATTACAACGAGAAGAACGGGACATCCGCGATATTGCTCCCGTCCGACATCTACAGTTTCTCGTCACAGGAATTCACCATCAACCAGGGCGCTGTCCGCACCGACGAGTGCGTCATCGATTTCGAGAATGTCCTTACCTTGAGCAAGGACACGCTCTATGTGCTTCCTGTCACGCTCTCATCAGATGACATCGATGTGCTTTCATCCCGCAGCACCAAATACTACGTGTTCGAGGGAGCGAACCTCATCAACTGGGCCGCTTATATGTACGAGAACTGGTGCACGATCAACTGGAACAACCCGGACGTGCTCAGCAATCTGAAGCATTTCACGATCGAAATGCTTGTCAACGCCGACTGGGACAGGAACAAGATCGACCAGGGCGGTGTGGAGAACAACAGTATCTTCGGCATCGAAGGCTACTTCCTTATGCGTTCCGGCGACCTTGCCCACCCGAACAACCGCATTCAGGTCTGCACGAACTCAGGTGAACCGGAACTGACGGGGGATATGCCTTACAACAGATGGTTCCCGCTCGTGCTTTGCTACGATGCGGACGCCAGCCTCATCACTCTGTACATCGACGGTGAACTGGCAGGCACGGCCACTGCAGGAGATTATCCTGACGGTGTGACATTCAATGCCGCCAACTTCAAGATCAACAACTCGTACAACAACGTACGTTCCGGCTGCATCAATTTCGCTGAAGTCAGAGTCTGGAACAAGATTCTCGACGCTGAGACCATCGCCGAACCGAACCATCCTTATTACGTGGATCCAATGTCCAGCGGCCTTGTCGCCTACTGGAAATTCAACGAGGGTTCAGGCACGGTGATTTCAGACCGCACCGGCAACGGAAACGATGCCATCGCGAACGGTCCTGTCCAGTGGATCAGCGTTGCACTTCCTGAATAACAATATAGAACAGAAATCAATATGAAAAAATATGAATTATTGTTGATGTTGGCTTCCGCGCTTTGCATCGCATCTTGCCAGAAAGATGAATTCGAAGTGGGTGACATCACCGAAGAAGTCAACAACGTGACGATGCCGATGGCCAAATTGCGCAGCGGCGACGGCTCGGCATATTTCACCACCGTCGATGTGGTCACGGCCGACACGACCGTGGCTCTGCACCTCGAGCTTGACGAGCCGAGCGAAACCAACATTTCCGGCACCCTCGCATACGGTGATGCCTCTGCTGTCGCAGAATACAACTCGACATACGGTACTTCCTACGAGGTGTTCCCCGAGAGCCTCGTGACATTCGACGAGCCTGCGGTGGTCATCGCCGGCAAAAAGAAATCCACTGACGCAGTCCTCAACATCTCCGTGAACGAGAGCATCGAGCACGATGTCACCTATGCGATTCCTGTGACCGTCACCACCGACGATGCCGACGTGACCCTCGCGGGCAGTACGCATCTGGTGTTCGTAAAGAACAGGGTGGGGATTCACCAGTGTTCCGAAAAGCCGAACGGGTACAAGATCTTCAGCTGTATGGAGACCGGTACCGCGAACCCGCTCTTCCATCTTGCCTTCGAACTCGAGAGTTCCGGCGCCCCACTCTTCGACTATGTGATTGTGTTCTCGTCCAAGATGAGGTGGGATCCGGAAGCGAAGACCATCAGGATTGCGCCTTGCAACTGCCAGGAAGCCATCTCGGCGAACTATGACAAGTTCATCAAGCCGCTCCACGACAGAGGAATAAAGGTCATCCTGTCACTGCTCTCATCCGGAGAATCAGACACCGGCATGCAGATGTCCTGCGTCGAGGAGAGCACCAGCAAGTCAGTTGCCAGAATCATCGCCGACTACTGCAACACCCATCATCTTGACGGAGTCTTCTTCGATGAGGAATACGGCGTCAACAGGGATGATATTCCTGGAGTATCCTATTACCCGTCATACAGGCAGATATCCCGTCTTATGTATGAGACGAAGATGGCGATGCCCGACAAGGAAGTCATAGCCTACAACTATTCATACACGTCACGTCTGTATGCGGTTGACGGCGTATACCCGAAGGATTACGTGGACTGGGTTGTCAATGACTATTCTTCCTGGTCAGCCGGCAGCTACGAAGGCGGAATGCCTAAGTCCAAGATGACTCCTTGCAGCATGAACTGCGCGAATGCCTACTATTCAAGATGGACGGCCACAGCCTCGAACATGGACAGGCTTAAGAGCGAAGGCTGGGGCGGATTCATGATCTACTGCTTCGATTATGCTACAGGAAACTGGGAGACCCAGTGGAGGTACACGCAGAATGTGGCCACATATCTTTTCGATGACACGCTGATCGATACTGGATATCGTCCGGTGGCTGAATGGTAGTTCTCACAACAAAAAGATCAATATCAGATGAAAAAAATATTTTATATCATATCCATCTTCTCCGCGCTGACGCTCGCAGGATGCCAGGCGGAGGAAAGCACGGAGAGTTCAGTTGACCTGTCCCCGGAGACGGTGAAGGCTGAATTCGAGCAGGGTACCGCGCAAACTGTGGTGGAGTCGTCCGGGAACTGGACGATGGAAGGAAACTACACCTGGTGTACTCCTTCCGCAAGAAGCGGAAAATCAGGTGACAAGATCACCTTCACATTTTCCGAGAACACCTACGGAAGAGACCGCGCGGCTCTTTACAAGATCTGCAGCGGTTCCGCATACCGCAATTTCGCTCTCCTTCAGGACTCCGGAATCATCGAGATGAATGCGACCCTCAGCGAGGTTTCGTTCAATGACGGCGAGGTCACTCTGAACCTCAACGTCGTGTCTCCTGACGACATAGGCAAGTTCGTGAAATGGGGCGTAAGGTATTCCAAGGACGAGGCTTCGCTCATCGAGAGCGGCACTGACGCAGCCATCGGCGGCACACCTGCCGAGGGTGACACCGAATTCATAGTGACCGGACTGGAGAACGATGTAGTCTACTACTTCGTCGGCTGGCTCGAACTGGCGGACGGAACACGTATGTACACAGAAAAGATATTGAACGTCTTCGTCGCCACGGCGTTCGAAAGCGCGGTCAATGTCACGGACGTCACCGCACGCCAGGCCACATTCTCCTATGAGATGAAGGTCCCTGCCGTGGTTTCGACCGGTGTATGCTACAGTTTCAAGGGCGATCCTACAATCGACGACTACAAGATCGAGATGGCTGACGGAACAGACGTGAGCACGACTTCGTCATACGAGTTCCAGACCTACAGGAGCGGAAAGATCCTCGCAGCAGGCACCACCTACTACGTTGCCGCCTACGTGAAGAGAGCCAACGGTTCCGTTTCCTACGGTCCTGTAAGCACGTTCACGACAAAGGCCGATCCGTTCAAGAACTGGATCAAGGACAACAGCTATTCCAACGACTACAACCATTTCCAGTCTCTCAGCGAATACGGTCCTGTTAGGAACGCCACCTGCGGTTCCGAGCAGTACATCACCGAGTCCGCTTCAGAGACCCAGACGAATTTCCGCAATTACTGGAACACGGCACTTACTTCATACAGTCCGGATGCGAAGTATGCGGCTCTGTTCAACGAGCTTGTATTCCTCCAGACCGCCGATGGAAAGAATGTGATGCAGAACATAATCTGGCGTGAAGGCACTGCGGGAGAGGGCAATCCTAAGAATGCCAACAGAGTGGGTGGCTTCTCCTACACCTGGAGCCGCGACGCGAACGGAATTCTGAGCTTCGAGGCCAATGAATATGCCTTCGTCCCTGAAGGAAAGGGAGCAGTCAAGAGCCAGGGAATGGATGCCGACGAAATCGCGAACGTTTGGGACGGCGCTTCCAACAGAGCCGAGCTAAGCACGATCAAGAACTACTGGTCAAACCACAAGTTCTTCCTTGACTGGGGCGAGACAAAGACCTTCGACGGACAGACCTACACCGAAATCCTGCTCTGCGCAGAAGACGACACGACGGGAATATTCCGCTACAACGCCGCCTGCTTCGGAACAGACCAGTACGATTCTTCATCCTACGGACTTTCCTGGTATGTGTTTACCGGAGAAGGGAACGATGTCGAGTCCTACAGCATGTCCTCATTGGAGGAAGGCGGTTACTACCGTATGCTTTCGTGGAATCTGGCCGGGGAAAAGGTAAGGATTTCAAGGAATCTTTCCACCGGATACCCTGCATACACTCCTACCGAAGACGGGAAGGCGAAACTTGTCAACAGCGACTCCGAACTCTATACGGTCCCGGCCGCCAACGAGTATGCCAACAGGTGCGTCATCTCGTTCAGCAAGGCAAAGAACGTGTGCATCGCCAAGGACATCTACCTCAAGTCGACATATTCAGTCATAATGTACCCTTGCGGAGACCAGATCGACCTTACGGGAACATCCATCTCAAGTGACTGGAATGCATATTCATCTTACAGCTACTACCGCAGGAACGGAGGCTTCTTCGCTCCTACCGACAAACTGAACGAACCTCACATCTACAGGTTCAACACAACGTTCAAGGAAAATGCCGGCGGAGAAGGCTTCAAGATCTGTCTGGGAAGCTCCTTCAGCAACTGCATCGTTTCCAAGGTGAGCGGCGCAAACCCTATCAACACCTGGTGCGACGCTGATCTCATCCTGTCCTACAAGGGTGCTGAGGACTGGAAGTGGAAGCCGGACGTGAACGGCAAGTACACGCTCGAACTCGACCTCAGCGCGATGAAACTTCGCGCCGTGCCGAGAGATTAAACCGTGAGGAAGCGATTATTTTCGCTTCCTTCAAATCTGACAGAACAGGGAATGATGGAGAACATCGGTCATTCCCTGTTTTTTCAAAAAACTCGAATCGTATGAAATACAACATCAGACATCTTGCAGTCTGCCTGCTCCTGTCCGGACCGGTGCTTGTTTCCGCGCCTTCCGCGCAGGCTCAAGCCGGCTCGCAATCGCAGCAGAACGGGCAGAAGATCCTTCAGGTGGCCCGGATGAGGCCGGAGACATACATTCCGTTCGACCTCGGTGAACTCAAACCGGAAGGATGGCTTAAGGAATGGGCCGGACTTGCCGCAAAAGGAATGACAAAAACCATCGGTGAAAATTACACGGAGTTCGTCAAGGGATGGGCTTCCGCAGATGAACCGGGCTGGTGGCACTATGAACAGACTGCATATTACACCGACGGATTCACCAGGCTTGGATTCCTGCTTGACGACTCGCTTCTCGTGGAGCGGAGCCGCAAGGTGATGGAGGCCGTTGTGGCCAGGCAGAAGCCGAACGGGTACATCCACTCCAACACCAAAGAATATGTGGAGAAATGGGGTACGCAGGAGGCGGATGGCGGCCTCTACTGGAGCGAAGCCGTTTTCTGCAGAGGAGCGCTGGCATATTACAGCGCCACAAAAGATGAAAGGGTGCTGAATATGGTGAAGAGGGTTTATGAAAAATATCCTCTGTTCACCTATGATGACGGCGGATATCCTTTCAACGGCGGAGACTTGGACAAGATCCGTTTTCTGTGCGGACTGGAGAATCTTTTCGAACTCTCCCGCATAACCGGCGACATGAGTTTCGCCGACCGAGCCCTGACTGTCCTCAACAACTTCGACCGGGCGTTCATAGAGACCTGGGCCCGCAGGAAAGAGTTCCTGCGCACGGCAATAAGCCACGGCGTCAGTTTCAACGAGGCCGCGAAACTCCCGGCCATAGGCTACATCTTCAATTCCAATCCTGAATATCTCGCCGCATCTGTCAACAATTACGAGTTCCTTCAGGAAAACTCGATGCTTCCTTCAGGTGTCAATTCGTCAAATGAACATCTCCACGGCATAGGTGCTTTCGAGGCTGCCGAGAGCTGCGACGTGTCCGACTTCATGTGGTCCAACATCTGGCTTGCGCGTGCCTGCGGAGATTCCCGCTACGGCGACAGGATCGAGCAGGACGCATTCAACGCGCTTCCGGGAGCATTGAACTACACTTTCACCCAATG
>CAVCDF010000025.1:0-27834 GCA_963600795.1 Anaerotignum sp.
GTTCGGCCGGAGATGTGACCGCCAAGACTTCCAAGTCAGGCACGGTTCTCACTGTCCGTCCGTTCCCGAGCAAAGTCACCAGTTCAGCCCAGAAGACGAAGAGGAACACACCGACATCGCTGTCGCGTTCAGCAATGGCATTACTTATTGCCTGGCGCTGAATTATCGCTATAACGCCACCTCCGTTTTCCTCGATGATCGGCATCCCCGCTCTGTCGAATTCTTCCGCGATTTTCTTGAAGCCGCGGCCTAAGACAATGAATTACAATTCAATGACAAATTAATTTCTCGTCAGCCAATCCATACAAAAAGATTCACTAAATTTGTGTCGTTAAATTAATCTCCGAGGAATTATGGCTCAAGACAACAAACATGCATATCTGGACTTTGACCAGTACATACGCCAGGGTGAACCGACGCAGAAAAAACGGGCCGAATCCTGGCGTGTAGCCATTGGTCTGCAGGCGGTTGACGGTTTGACAACCTCAGAGTATCTTCAGCAAACCGCCCAAAGGAACATCGAAGGTGAAATCAGCATTGACGAAGTCCGTGAACTCATAAACTCCTACTATCAATCCAAACAGCGCCGCGAACCTGACGAGTCTGAAAAACAGGAGGCTGACAAGGTCTCTGCCAACATTGCGAAAATTCTCTCGACCGAAACATTTGATTTCAGTGCCGAAGGCTTTGTGTCACTGCACCGCAGGATTTTCACAGGGGTATTCAAACACGCCGGGAAAATACGCGATTACGACATATCCAAGAAAGAATGGGTATTGGAAGGAGACTCTGTAAGCTATTTGAATTGGGAGGACCTTCGCCGCGCCCTGGAGTATGACATTGAAAAGGAGCGTTCCTTCAGCTACAAGGGACTTACTCAGGATGAAATGATAGCCCACATCAGCAGTTTCGTTTCAGGAATCTGGCAGATACACGCATTCGGCGAAGGAAACACCCGAACAACGGCTGTGTTTACCATCCAGTATCTGCGCAGTGTCGGCTTTGACATAAACAACGAACTGTTTGCTGACCATTCGTGGTATTTCCGCAATGCCCTTGTCCGCGCAAATTACAAGAACCTCGTAAAGGGTATAGACTACTCCCCTATCTATCTGGAGCGCTTTTTCCGAAATCTTCTATTGGGAGAAAAGTGGGATTTACGTAACCGCTATCTTCACATAAATCCTTCGCAGGAGTGGAGCAACCAGCCTGATCTTGCCACACAAACGGGACAAGTACAGGACAAGTTCACCGCACAAGCAGGACAAGTTCGGGATAAGTTCCATACACAAAACCCCAATATAACAGAACTTGTGCGCACAATACAGGACAAGGAACTGTCCGTTAAAGAAATAATGGAAGGAATGAATCTCAAGGGCCGTGACAATTTCCTGAAGTTATATCTCTCCCCTGCCCTCAGTGAAGGATTCATAAGAATGTATTATCCGGACTCCCCCAGACACCCGCGTCAGAAATACCTGTTAACAGCCAAAGGGGTGTTGCTGTTGAATTCACTTCAGTAATGCCATTGAGGACGTTGGCCTTACCGCACGGTCAGCGTCATATTCTTCAGGTCGAGGGTGACTTTGCGGAAGTGACGCAGGAGGGCGAGGCCTACTGTGCCGGAGGTACCGAGAAGAACATTGGCCTCCTCGAGGCCGGTCTCTCCGGCAGGCTCTCCATATTCCTTGCCATGTATTTCGTCTCCACTTTATGCAAATTTGGAATTACACTCCTAAAATACATAAAATTTTCCATATGGCAATCGGTTTCCCCGTCCCTGCGTTCTGAAAGACTGATAGAAGCCATCGGAAATAAGTGATGATAATCCAGCCGGAAAAAGGTTAAGAGACATAATTTCGCGGCCGAAAACAAAAACAACGAAGTTATGTTACCACTTGAAATTTCCACAGCAGCGATGAGCGCCAATTCCGGACTGCTCATCATAGTCTGCGCGGCCGCCAGCGCGGTCACCGTCGTCGCATCTTTCCTTCACGAAAAGATCAGTGTCTTCAACAGAAAACACAGAATCATCACCTGCTCCGACTCCATTGTCAGACCTGTGGTCTGGAACGGAGGCCTTGACGGCGTCGACGGGGACGGCGTTCCTTTCTACGGATCGATGGAGGATGAAGACTCTGAAGCGAATATGGTGGAAGTCAAGACTATCCACAGTGCGGACAAGAAGGCGAAGGAATATGGAGAGTCAAGAAATCACGCTGCATAACGAGTTGAAGCGTAAGAGCATATTCCTAAGAGACTACACCACCGAGCTATACGCGAGCGGGGCCACCACGATTCGCATCGAGAAAAATCTCAGCCGCATAGCCGAGAGGTGGCACACGAAAGCCGATTTCTCCGTGCTGCCTACCTGCATTGTACTGAACCTTTGGGACGAGAACGAGGAGAAATCCTACACGGTTACCGGAAAGATTCCCTCCGACAGGATCAATTTCAACACCGTCTCCGACCTCAGCGGACTCAGCTGGAAGATCGCCGACGAGGGTCTGGATGTCGCCGAGGCCACCGAAAGGTTCAAGGCGGTCCGCGACAAAAAGAAGCTGAATCCGTGGCTCGTGCTTGTCCTTGTGGGACTTGCGAACGCCTCATTTTGCGAGCTTTTCGGCGGAGACCTGGTCTCGATGGCCATCGTGTTCATCGCCACGGTCAACGGTTTCTTTCTCAAGCAGAAGCTCCCGGCCAAAGGAGTGGATTTCAGGATAGTGATCGTCCTGGCGGCCTGTCTCTCGGCCGTGATAGCGTGCTCAGGTTTCGTATTCGGTCTTGGGAACACCCCGGAGGTGGCGCTCGCCACCAGCGTTCTCTATTTCGTGCCGGGCATTCCATTCTGCAATGCGGTCTGTGACCTCATCTACGGCCATTACATCTGCTGCATAAGCCGTTTCCTTCACGCTTTGATCATAACCGTCTGCCTGTCACTTGGACTTTGCATCGCGTTCGGACTTCTGAACATCAAATTTATGTAATGGAACTTTTCTTTCTTATCATAAAAGACGGTATCTTTGCTGCCATAGCGGCTATAGGCTTTTCAAGCATAAGTAACCCTTCGCCGAAAGTGTTCCCGCTTTGCGCCTCAATCGCCGCTGCAGGACATATGACCCGTTACGTGCTGATGAACATATGTGGCTTACATCTTGTCACAGGCAGTATGCTAGGAGCCCTTGTCATAGGTTTCCTGGCTTTGCCGGCGGCCAAGATGATCAAGACCCCGGCTGAATGCATCTCGTTTCCGGCGCTGCTTCCGATGGTTCCGGGAATGTACGCCTACAGGACGATCCAGTCGCTGTTGCAATGCCTGGGATCATATTCAGAACCCACTTTCTTGCACTATCTCTATCTTCTGAGATTCAACTGGATGACCTGCATGGTGACCATCATCGCGATGGTGGTCGGCGTGATGCTTCCGATCCTGCTTTTCCAAAATTTCTCGCTCAAGGTCACAAAGTAATGGAATTCAGACAACTACGCTATTTTGTCAAAGTTGCGCAACTGCGCAGCTTCTCAGAAGCCTCCAAGGTTTTGTTCATCTCGCAGAGCACTCTGTCACAGCAGATAAAGCAACTTGAGGATGAACTCGGGGTCGAACTTCTTGTCAGGGATTCAAGGCACGTGGCGCTCAGCGACTACGGCGAGCAGTACCTCCCCTACGCCAAACAGGTCCTCAAGGATGTGGACGCCTGCTCCGAAAGAATGAAGGATGTGCAGGAACTGAATGTTGGCACGCTGAATGTAGGTGCTACTTACACTTTCTGCCCTCTGCTGGGTAACACGGTACGCGACTTCATGAAAAAGTACCCGGGAATCAGGCTGAAAGTCTACTGCCGGTCGATGGAGAATCTTATGGAGATGCTGGAACACGGCCAGCTCGATGTCGCCCTCTCCTTCAAGCCGCAGGAAAGCTATGAGGACATCGAATCCCACATTCTGTTCAACAGCAAACTCTGTGTCATCGCCGGAAAGAACAATCCGGTGGCGAAGATGGACAAGATCCGCCTCGCCGAACTGGAAAAGCTGCCGCTCGCCCTGCCCGCCAACGGGTTGCAGGCCAGGAACGCGTTCGACAGCCTGCTCTACGGACAGAATTTCAAATTCGACGCCAGGCTGGAGGTCAATGACCTGAACATCCTCCTGGACCTGGTTGCCAGTACAGATCTGGTGACGCTTCTTTCCGCCGCGACGGTCAGAGGAAAGAAGGATTTCGTGGCCGTTGAGCTTGACCAGCCGCACTCAGAAATGGAGGGATCGTTCCATATTCTCAAAGGAAGCTATTGCAAAAACGCGACTAAGGAGTTCCTGAAGTTCCTCATCGAGAACAACTCCTTCACGATGGCGATGAACGCCATCGAAGACCGCTGAATATGCGTTCCAACTTGGAGGCATTCAGGCTAGCGGGGATATTCTTTATGGTGAACGGGACTTTGGCGGATTTGCCTCGCATCGTGATGGAAGGCGCGGGCAGGTCCCTTACGGCATTGTAATAGTCAAATGAGCTTTCGAGCCCGGTCTCACCGGCAGGCGCTCCGGCCGCTACAGCTCTGTCAATTACGGACTTGCCCGCCGAAACAGGATTTTCGGATTGCGGACGAGGTTCAATAGGCCAGTCCTACAACCCAAAGCGGCAGTTTTTTTCCGACCGGATACTCCATATTGTCTGCAAGAATGTATGAGTTCGGGATATCCGCAATCTGTTCGAATGATTTGCCTTCGCCGCCGACCTCGAGGGTGATGTTTCCGTCTATCTTGAAATCTCCTGCGGACTTTCCGTATTCCACACTGTGCCCCGGGCTCAACTGGCTCACTACGAAGCATTCCCGGACGGTCCCGATCTTATTCTGAGAGCTTAGAGCGAAAAGCATGTTCGTGTTGTGGATGAATATCTTGTCCGGTTTCTGCATCTTCGTCACGGACTTGTTGTCAGCGTATATCAAGTTTATCAGCTCCGCCCTGTCCATCGAACCGAGATAACTGAGTACGGTGTTCTTGTTTATTTCCAGGTACGATGCCAGCTGCTATTCATCCGCTAGAAATTATAAGTCTGCGATATTGTTAAAGGGCTGGACCTCAAAATTTTGGGTCCGGTCCTTCCTTTTTTTCGGCAAAGTGTATATCTTTGCGCCGCTTTTTCAAAACAGAGTTGTTTTAATATAAAAATATATGAAAAAGACAGTATTGGCGCTTGCCGCCGCACTGTGCGCAGTTGGCTGCGCACCCAAACAGAATCAGAACCCCCTGCGCCTCAATTGCCTGGTGAGCGTAGCTCCCGAGAACCGCGCAGAGTACATCGAGGTGGCCCTTGCTCACGTCGAGGCTTCCCGTCAGGACGAGGGCAACATCGCCTTTGACCTGCTGGAGAGCACCACCGACTCCTCCAGCCTGCTGATATTCGAGACCTGGAAAGATCAGGCCGCCCTTGACGCCCACACCGTGGCAGAGCACTCCCAGGCCAGCAAAAAACTCACGGGTGCCCTGGCCAGCACAATCATCCAGAAGGTCCAGGCCGAAGCCGAGCCCGAAGGTGAGAGCGTCATCAGGGTCAACTGCCCCACAAAGGTCCCCGCAGAGAACTGCGACAGCCTCATCACCATTTTCAATGAGATGACCGCCTGCTCTCTCAAAGACGAGGGCAACATCTCCTACGGTCTCTACCGCAGCCTCACCGACAGCACCTCCTTCGTGGTGCTGGAGACCTGGAAAGACCAGGAGTCGTTGGACAAGCACTTTGAGGCGGAGCACTTCAAGCGCCTCGTGCCCCAGATCAACGCCATAGCGGAGCAGACCGTTGAGGTCTACAAGATGGCCAAGCCCGAGGAGTAGGGCACACCCCAAAAATGATGGAGGCCCCGTCGCATCACTGCGATTGGGGCCTCCTGCTGTTATATGGAGACGCTTATGTCTCCCCGTGTGTGCTGTGAGTGAACAGCCTGATCTCGCCACACAAACGGGACAAGTACAGGACAAGTTCACTGCACAAACAGGACAAGTTCGGGATAAGTTCCACACACAAAACCCAAATATAACTCAAGAGTTCGGTAAAGGGTACGGCGAAAGGAATCTATCCTATTTTCGTCAGTTGTTCTTGTCGTTTGACGACTTGGAGATTTTGCATACGCGTGTGCAAAATCTGACTTGGTTTCACCTTAAACAGGTCCTGTCGTTTTATAATACCATTGAATTCTTCGGCGTTCCTCGCTTCAGCAGGAAGCGTCGATTTCTTGTCCCCGCTTTGAAATGAACTTGTCCTATCGCACCGATAGTGTCATGTCCTTCAGGTCAATGGTGACTTTGCGGAGGCGACGCAGGAGGGCGAGGCTTACGGTGCCGGAGGTAGAATTTCCGTCAGGAGAGGTGTAAACCAGGACATCGGGCACTGTGGCATCAATCATTCGAGTGATCTGTTTAAAGTTCAGAAAGTCAGATTCCTGTAGTTTATCAGCTTTATATCGGCGACGGAATTCTCCAGACTGCCGGCATATATGATTGACTTGCTGACAACAGGAGTGGTCAGCCAATCAGAAAGTTTCTTTATTGTCTTCTCGAATTCCGTCGTATAGGTCATAGACGACTTTACCTCGTAAGCGCGTATCTCACCCTCTTCTTTCAGGAGCAGATCCACCTCATTCTGGTTTGAGTCGCGGAAGAAGAATACTCCGCCTTCTTTCCCTGCATTCATACGATGCTTCACGGCTTCCATAACCACAAAATTCTCGAAAATATTTCCTCTCATCTTATCTCTTTCAAGCTGCTTTGGACTCTCTATATCAAGCAAATAGCAGGCTAACCCCGGGTCTGTGAAATAGAGCTTCGGGCTCTTTACCAGGCGCTTTGAGATATTCTCGTAATATGGAGGCAGAAGATAGATTATATATGACGCGGTCAGAACGGACATCCAGGCTGAAATGGTCTTATTGTCCACCCCGACTTCATTTGAGAGCTCTGAGGCATTGTAGATGGACCCTACACGTGCGGCACAGAGTTTCATAAACTTGAGGAAAAGCATCATATCTTTAATATTCAGCACATCACGCACATCCTTTTCCAGATAGGTTTTCACATACGACGGATAGAACAGACGAGCGACATTTTTCTTCGCACAGACTGCCGGGAACAGCCCGTCATATAGGAAATTATCCAAAGTTTTGGATGAGGATGCCTCGCGGGTCTCATTCAGCGACATCGGCATAAGTTCGTAAACTCCGGCACGGCCGGACAATGATTCGGACAGAGAATGCCTCAATTCGAAGTTGGAACTTCCTGACAAAAGGAATTTTCTCTCGGGATTGTCGTCCACGATGCCCTGGATATATTCGAAGAGAGCCGGAGCCTTCTGAGCTTCGTCAATGAACATCATTCCCGAAGTCTGATTAAGGAACGCCACCGGGTCATTCAGTGCGAACTCCCTCACATTCATATCTTTGAGAGAATACTTAACCGCTTGAGGGAACAGGTGTTTCAGAATAGTGCTCTTGCCCGACTGCCTTGGCCCGGTAACAGATATGACGGAGAAGTACTGCGCAGCTTCGAGGAGCAGTGGTTCCATATCTCTTGATATATATTTCGCCTCCATTTTATGCAAATTTGGAATTGCACTCCAAAAATACATAAAATTTACCATATACCAATAAGTTCAGCAGAACTTTTTTGAAACAAAATGGCGGCTCGTCAGAGAGAAGCCGAAGGCAATGTCCCTGAATATGTCAATAAGGCTGTCGGCAAGCTCACGGAATTCTTCGGAAAGAATCTGTAAGATATCCGGTCTTTGCGGGAAGGCATTCCCCTATCGCCCGCCCGCCGGAGAGAGAGCCTGATATCTCCTGGAGCAGAATGCCTGGATCAGATAAACGATTCCGAAAGCCATGCCTATGACATACGGCGCAGTCGGCGAACCGAGAAGGCCGGTCAGAGGGCTGATTATCAGCTGCACCATCATACTGTTGTGTCCGGCGAAGTGTTCGTGGATTACGCCCAACGCAGGAGCAATGGCCGCGCCTGCCATGACCGTAAGGAGCGAAATGGACAGAATGGTGAAGGTCAGTTTGTTTGACTGATTCATAAAGATGATTTTTAATGTTCGGTGGAGTTTCCAGCTCTTCCAGGCTGCGAAATCTTCAGTCACCGGCAATCCCTGTTTATGAATCTTCAGCTGCCTTGATTTTGCGGCGCAAAATTAAAAATTATTTCTCAATCCGGCACACATTTAAACCCACACTTTTGCAGGTGACCCTAGAAATCCCTAAATTTGCCGCCCAAATGACAACGAAATGAAAATGAAAACTCTAAACAAACTTTTTCTGACGGCTTCTGCAGTTCTCTGCCTCACTGCCTGCAACCATGAGGACGATGACATCTACTCATCCTTCCGCAAGAATTCAGATGCCGTGCACTTCGACATAGCGGCGAATGAAATGAAATTGGCGGAAGCGCAGACCCGAAGCGACATCTTCGCTCTGGACGGAAAAGATATCTTCGAAGCGGGCGACCGTATCGCCATAGCAATGGGCACCGAGCCGGCTGTTACTTACACAATGCAGAGCGACGGAAGCTGGTATCCTGAGAATTTCGATTCCTATCTGACCTGGAGTCAGGCCCGCAGCACTGAGTTCAACGCCTACTATCCTGTGGACGTGAATGATGCGTCAATGGTGGCTTTCACCGTTCCCGACATCTACGAAAGCGAAAAAGACCTGCAGTACGGCGACTATATGACCTACTCCACGACATCGGACAAGGTTAAGAAAGTAAGCCTCAATATGGATCGCAAGATGGCCTGTCTTATAGTCAACATAGATGAGCTTGTCGGCAAGTTCGCAGAAGGGTACGAGGTCACCGGAGTGGAGATACACGTGAACAGTGTCGGTTACGAAAACGGCGAGGTCAAGCGCGGGAACAAATACATCACTCCTTTCAAAAAGATTGAGGACGGCGGTATCACCTCTTATTACGCTATGGTTGCGCCGACAAGCGAAAGGGAGTACACCGACTTCATCACCGTGACGCTGCTCAATACTGCCGACAATACGTATTCTGTAGCCGTCATCAGGGGCATTCCTCAAATGGAAGCCGGCAATATCTACCAGTGCATCCTGTATGTAGGAAACGATACGGACTCCATCGCTGAGCCGTATTCGGGCGAGATATTTAACCGAATCTCCGGACAGATGACGACAGAAATGATCGAGAGAGTGCTGGGCGACGATGGCTCGATATTGTATCTGGGAGGCGCCGTGAACGCTGCAGACTGGCACGCTCTGGAAATGCTTGACTGGGACTGGCAGATCAAGACTTTGGACCTGACGGAAATGAAATATGCCGGCGGTTACTCCCAGTTCAACATCAACCTCAGCTCCCTATTCGCCCTGGAGAATATAACGTTGCCTGGCAATATGACGGTCGTCGGGGACAACTTCATGACAAGCGATGACCTCGAGTTCATCACCTCTGTCACATTCCCGGGAAACATCAAGTCCATCGGCAACAAGGCCCTGGCAACCTGCGGTTACGCCACGGAATCTATTCCGAGCATCAGCCTGCGAGGCTGTACGGACGTTCCGACCCTGGGAACCGACGCCTTCGGAGACGCTGAAGTCCTGGGAAACCGCACCTACCACAGAATAGTCTACGTGAAAGACGAGGCCATGGCGGCAAAGTTCCTGAGCGACCCGTCCTGGAAGAAATACCTCTATAATGAGAACACCCGTCCCGGCGGCATTGAGATCAAGTACTAGCTCTCCCCTTTCCGCCCTGCGCGGGCGCTGAGAATAATATAGCATTGGCCCATTGGCGGCCAGGCTTTGCCGACGTCTGAAATACTCAATAAATTACTGATACAAAGCCAAATAACACATAGCTGAATTCCCGTTTCTTAGGAGGGGTCTATGCGGAATTTCGCAGTGAGCACGATATCGTCTGAGGAACGCCCGACCATTACGTTGAATTCGCCCGGCTCCACTACGCGTTTCATATCACGGTTCCAAAGCGAGAGGTCGCGTTCAGTGAGTACAAACAATACTCGCTGCTTCTCGCCCGGGCGCAGACTTATCTTCTGAAATGCACGCAAAGTCTTCACGGGCGTGGTGACAGAACTGACTGCATCATTAAGATAGAGTTGCACCACCTCTTTGCCTTCTCGGCTGCCAGTGTTGGTGACCGTAACGCCCACTTCGATGCGGCTGCCGTCGGGCAACGCACTGACGGTGAGGTCGGAGTAGTCGAATGTAGTGTAGCTTAGGCCATGGCCGAAGGCAAAAAGCGGAGCGGGTGAGGAGAACACATAGTCGCGTCCGGGATTTTCTATCGTGCCAGGTTCACGGTTTATGCCGTGAGCGCTGGGCTTGTAGTCATAAGCGACGGGAAGGTGCCCTACCGATTGCGGGAACGTGCAGTTGAGCCGTCCGGAGGGGTTAACTTTGCCGAGCAGTATGTCGGCGATTGCATTTCCGCCCTGCTCACCCGGAAACCAGGCTTCCAGAATGGCCGGCACATTAGCCTTCTCCCAGTCGATAGACCAGGGACGGCCCTGCACCAGCACCAGTACCACAGGTTTGCCAGTGGCGCACACAGCCTGCAGCAGTTCGCGCTGCACTCCTATGGGGTTCAGGTCGGTGATATCGTACCCTTCTCCCGTAACGAACGGGTCCTTAGGCTCATTGCTGCCCAGACCGACGCCCCATCCCCGTCCCGACAATATCACACTTGTTTCACCCAGCACCACCACTGCCACATCGCTTTCCTGTGCAGCCTCCACAGCCTCAGCTATGCCTTCACGGTCGAGTCCCGAAATGTCGCATCCTTTGGCGTAGCGCACCTGCACACCGTCGCCAAGGCTCTTGCGCAGTGCGTCAAGCACGGTTACGCCCGACTTGTTGTCGCGTGTATAACTATAGTCGCCATACTGCACCTGGTCGGCATTCGGACCGATTACGGCCACAGACCTCAGCCTGGAAGAATCGAGCGGCAGCAGACTGCCGTCGTTTTTGAGCAGAACCACCGATTCCTCCGCCACTTCGCGTGCCAGTCGCACATTCTCAGGGGTGTGCACGCAGCGGCGCACTATGGCGGTGTCTGCGTAAGGCTTTTCAAAGAGGCCCGCCAGAAACTTGACCCTAAGGATGCGGCGAACGGCCTCATCAATCTGATTTTCGCTCACCTTGCCCTCGCGCACCAGTTCGCCGAGATGCGGATAGACATCCGGACGGGCAGCCTCCAGATCAATGCCGGCATCGATGCCCATCTGGGCAGCTCCGGCAGCGTCGGATGCCACCTTGTGGAAGTTGTAGAGGTGGCTGAGACCGCCATAGTCTGTGAATACATATCCCGGAAACTGCCACTCGCCGCGCAGCACGTCGGTGAGAAGCCATCGGCTGGAGTGCGCCGGCACACCGTCCACTTCGTTGTACGACGGCATAATGCTGTATATGTTGGCCTCCTTTACCGCAATCTCAAAAGGGTAGAGGTGAAGCGTGCGCATTTCGCGCTCTCCCAGCGAAGCCGGCGCCAGGTTGATGCCGCCTGCAGGCACACTGTAGCCGGCGAAATGTTTGGCCGTACACATCAGTTTGCCTTGGGCGATGCCGTGTAAACGGGTATACGACGCCTTGCCCTGCATCCCCTCCACGAATGCACTGCCCATAGCTGCCACCAGACAGGGATCCTCTCCGAAACACTCCTCGGTGCGCCCGTAGCGCGGGTCGCGTGCCAGGTCGAATAGCGGCGACAGGGCCTGGTCGACACCGGAAGCCGATGCTTCTGCGGCAATGGCCGATGCCATCCGCTCGATGAGTGCAGGATTCCACGTACTGCCCTGCGCTATGGCCTGCGGAAATACGGTGGCCCCCATGGCCAACTGACCATGCAGACACTCGCCGATCTGTATGGGAGGTATGCCCAGGCGCGAGTGCTCGCGTGCATAACGTTTGGTTTCAGCCGACTGGAGAGCTATGTCGTAGACACTGATGAACGGACTTTCCACAACGCCCGCCCCGTAAGGCAACTGCTTGTAGGCATACATCCCGTCCATACTCATCTGCGCTATTTTCTCCTCGAGCGTCATACGCGAGAGCAGGTCTTCCACGCGTTCTTCCACATTTGCGTCACGGTCTTTGTATACCTGTGCGGCGGATGTTATGCTGAGGAATATGGCCAGAGCCGGCAAAAGCAGTTTCTTTGTGGGGTATATACTCATATACATTTGTTTCCCGCAAAGTTAGCAAGATTCTGCGTATCTTTTGAAATATTGATACACGTCAGCCTTGTCATTGCCCACCGCCTTGCGGATTTTCTCTTTTGCTTGCTCCGTATAGGGTCGAAACCATAACCGGAGGTCTTCTCGTTGTTCGTCTCGGCCAGAGCCGTCAGTATCTCTGGCAGCATGCTGTTATTATAGTCACTTTCAAATGATATCATATTCCATTCCGCTCCTGACGGTTATGGCAGGAGCCGCCATCGCACCCGCACTGGGAGTAATCCACGAACATTTAGCCGGACACGGCGACGTGCCGGTGCAGTTTATAAGGATTTTATTCCCGATTGTCCCGGGCATCGAGTTTACGAAGGACGCGGCAGGGACTGCCGACGGCTATGCAGTCCTCCGGAATATCACGTGTGACTGTGCTTCCGGCTCCGATGACGCTTCGTGCTCCGATAGTGACTCCGGCGAGAATGCACACGTGGCCGCCAATCCAGACATTGTCTCCAATCCGGATCGGGCGGGCCGTTTCAATCCCCTCGGCACGTTTGAAAGGCTCCAGGGAATGTTCGGCAGTGTAGATTCCCACATTCGGACCTATAAACACGTTGTTCCCTATTTCAACCCTTGCCCCGTCGAGGACAGTGAAATTGGTGTTTGCGAAGAAGTTGTCGCCTATGTGGATGTTGTAGCCGTAATCGCAGAAGAACGGGGAGATGACAGTCCCGCCTTCTCCAATGTCGATGATCTCCTTTAGAGCGTCCGCCCTTGCCTTTTCATCGTCAAAAGGGATGCTGTTGTATTGTTGCACAAGAGTATGTGTCCTGCGCATCTGCGCAAGCAGCTCCTCATCCTTATTCGGATTATACTCAAGTCCCAGGGCGGCTTTTTCCTTTTCTGTCATATTCGTTTATGATCTCTCGCGCAAATATAAGAATTTTCCACTGATCAGGGTCAGACTTGCAGTCACACGATGCGGCATGTGCCAGTGATTTTTCTTGAAAGAATTCCCGAATATGTGAGTATATATTACAGTAAAAAGGATGAATGAATATGTTTACAATACATGAGGTCTGGATGACCGAGGACTGCAAGGGTTACAGGAAGCCGCATTATCCGAGTTTTGATGTCCGTCACACATTGATCGGCATAGCGTCAAGCGTGGATCAGGCGGAAAAGATCATCAAAGAAAAATGCGACGGCTGGAACCGTGATGAAATCTATTGCTTCCACGTCTTGGAGAAGATCGGCAACAGGCTGAACGACTGGTGTGACTGTATGTCACTGTACGTTTATGACAAAGACGGCAAACGGATCGACGGGCGGGTCTTTGTTCGTGACAGACAGGACAGGGGAATAGGAACCAGGCTGGGACACAAGCCCGAAGACATCCGGTTCAGGAAGGGCGACATCGTGGAAGTGCTGCAGCAGTACAAAGTGGGAAGCGTGAGGCTTGGCATCATAGTAAAAGAACACCTGGATCTTGAAGACACAAGAATGATGATTGACGGCTATCATCAGGATTGCTATTATGATATCGTATATCCATCAACTGAAGCACCTTCAGCAGATTATAACATCTCGATGTATGCGCTGTTCAAGCCGCGGCACAAGATCCATCCGGCTCTGGAAGAGAAACTAAAGAGGGCCTACAGCGACCACATGACCTATCCTCTGAGGCAGAAGATAGCCAACACGACGGCCAAACTCCAGATAGAAGGCATCCTTGAGGAGCTGGAGATCAAAGGAGAGACCAGCTTGCCGCGGTGGAAAGGGAGCTATGTCACAATCAACCTTGACCTTCCTTCCGGGCCTTATCACGTTGACATTCCCCAAGATTACGTCTACAATCACATGAAAAGGGTGCGCACCACCCTTTTCAGACTGGTCGGCAAACCGGCGTCAGGCAAAGGCTACAGCGTCAAACTCCGGAAAGGCCACGACGAGGACCTGCCGTTTTAATAGGTAATTACATATGTGTTGACTACAAGATTCCGTAAGTCGTTAATTATCATCCGATTTTCAGAGCGCCAAAATCGTTCTTGTGAATTCCGTAGCCACGGCCGGACACAGGCTTACCGGCCAGGCGGAAGAGAGTTATCCAGACACGGTCCAGATGGTCATAGACCTTCTTGTCTTCAATCAACACTACACGGGAGCCGCAGCCAATGGCGAGAATGAGAATAAATCAGCCTGTTCAAGTGTAGATGCCGATGCAAGTTTCTCCCACCCCACCTTGTACCGAGGATAATGCGGTTTCCTCTCCGGGTTCTTATCTATTATCGCCCATAGCTCGAATACACCTCTCATATTCTTGACATCTTTTCTGGCATAGCTTCAAAACAGCCTACGCCGGTCGTCACATAGTCTGTTGACCAGCGGACTCGGATGCGTTTCCTGCCGGCCCCGCCTGCCTGAAGTCCTGTGACTTGACCTCGACTTTGACCTCGAAGAGGCCTAGGCGGATGAAGTCGGGTATGGAGTAGCCCTTGTCCGTGACTAGGACGTGGGTGGCGTAACAGAAGACGATGTGATCAAGTTTGGGGTTTCTGAGCACGCCCTCGGCCCAGCTCTGGCCGTCGTCAAGGAAGTTCTCAAGGCCGAGAGTCCAGTCATCCATTGAGGACTCCTTATTGTCTAAATCCTGACAATAGGGCAGGCAGTCGACTATCGGAAGGTCGCCCTTGCATTCGCTGTCGAATTCACTGATGATTGGAATCATACGCCTGAAATCCGAGCCGTAGAATGTATCTTCAGGCATCTGGAGAACGTCACCGTCTTCCCAGTAGTTCAGCGATCCTTCTATCTCGATCTCATCTCCGCGGTCCTCCCTCGGCATATCCAGCATATACCGGTACAACTTGCCGGTGCGGTCGAACATCTGCCTCGTGTACTCCAACATCCTGGCGTTCTGCCGCTCTACGGCCGCGATCTCCGCTTCCGAGCAGTGCATCACGAAGAGTTCCGACAACGCGAAATAGCGGATACCCAGCTGGTCCTCTAGCAACTCGGCATTCGCTTCATCCCTCATAGGCTCCCAGTAGCTGCTCTCAGGCGGGTCACCGGTGACGGCGAGGATGCTCTCCTCCGCCTTGCGGACCTCCCCGCGCAGCTTCTCAGCGCGTTCTTCAAACGGAAGGGACCGGTATGACTCAATTCTCTCCCTGGCTTCCAGCCGCTCTGAGAAATCGTGTGGCTTTATCATGATGTAGCAGAATTTATGAATATGTCACGTATAATCGTCGCGTTTCGCTTCTGATATATATACCGGTCGACATCCGGAATCTTTCAGACATTTATGATTTTTTCATCGCTGCCACTGACTATCCGCATTTATGTCCAGGCCATTCAAGTCTGTCCTTCATCTTCGCACTTGTTCCGATGCACTTAAGCAACGAATCCACTAAGCAGCAAGATTTATTGCGTGGGAACTATAGGTTTGATTATCTGTGACTTAGCTGTTTGTCTTAAGGAGAATTCTCCTAAAGACAAATATTTAATCCATTATGATTCAAGCTATTATTCCTCACGGCCACCTTATGCGGATAATCATTTCGCCGCCGTATGTCGCATGCGTCATTTTACAGACAGAACCATAAATTTTTATTTATTTTTGTGGTTGCAACCATAAATTAATATCTTTGCATCAAAACGGAGTATTATGGATAAAATTGATGTTCAGCCGCTTTATGACAACTATCATAGGAAAATCGCGAAGATAGATCTGCGTTTTAAACGGTATCTTTATAGTCTGATAAACTGGGATGCGCGTATCATCAGCATAAAGGGAGCACGCGGCGTTGGTAAGACCACCATGCTTCTCCAGCATATACTGGAGAATTATGAAGACCTGGACCGGACGCTATATGTTTCGCTGGATGACCTTTGGTTTTCATCTCATGATTTGATGGACCTTGTAGACTGGGCTGACAGACACGGCATCACCCGGCTGTATCTGGACGAGGTACACCGCTACCCGGGATGGTCGCTTGTACTTAAGAATATTTATGACAATTACCCGGATATGAGCATCGTCTACACCGGCAGCTCCCTTCTGGTTATTGACAACGCTGTCGTAGATATGTCAAGACGCCAGACATCATATACCCTGTATGGACTGTCTTTCCGTGAATTTCTGGATATTGAGGGCATACTGCACTATAATCCTGTCCCACTGGAGGATTTGCTGCGGTTTCACGTAAAGATGGCGATGGAAATTGTGGGAAAAGTAAAGGTGGCTCCCTTATTTGAGAAATACCTTTGCTGTGGATATTACCCGTTCTATCGAGAAAATTTGGATGATTTTCTGTCTCGTCTGCGTGAGACCGTTACCGTGGTGTTCGATTCGGACCTGCCTGCCGTTGAGAAGATAACTTTCGATACGGTACGTAAAGCCAAGAAACTGCTTATGATTATCAGCGAGAATGTACCGTTCGAGCCGAATATGTCTGCACTTTGGCATCAGCTGTCAACCGATAATGAACTGGGGCTAAAGATGCTTTATTCACTGGACAAAGCTCAGGCACTTTCGCTCCTGACGGCAAAGACAAAGAACTACAAATCACTTGTCAAACCTCAGAAAATTTATCTCGGCAACCCGAATCTGATGCACGCCCTTTGTCCGACGGTTGACAAGGGGAATGAGCGTGAAACTTTTTTTCTGAGCCAGTTGAGAGTCCTTCACGATGTCTGCTATCCTTCAAAAGGTGATTTCCTTATAGATGACAAGTTCCTTTTCGAAGTTGGCGGGAAGGGCAAGTCTTTTGACCAGATTGCTGAAGTCCCGGACAGTTACCTCGCCGTGGACGACACTGAAGTCGGTCACGGAAATCGAATCCCGCTTTGGCTTTTCGGATTTTTATATTAACGCCAGAAGTGCGTTGAGCTTTTGAGACTATCTTGGAAGGACTTTGGGGAATTCTTCAAAAATTCTGAAGAAAAATCACAGCCCGTATGAAAGATTTTCTGTTCTCTGGGGTAAATATAAGAAAGCGAATATAAAACTTATAGCATTGACGGAAGTTTAATAATTTAAAGTCTGATAGTTATGACACACTACCACCTTTGGTCCGGAATAATCGACAGAAGCGAGAGCGGGACTCCGAGGAAGGAGGATGACCCTATTGACGGCTGGTGCGAGCTGAACTCGACTGGACTCTCAGGCACGTGGAATGTAAATGCGGGGCTTTACGCTGCTATTCCTACGGGGCCGGACTGTTCAAGAAATACAAAGCCGGCCATCTGGAGCTCAAGAATATTCTGGAGGCGTATTGTTAGGTTGCAGCCAGCATAAATTTTGGCGATTTTGCTAAAATTTGTTGCAAAATCCATATCTTTAAGGGCACTAAACGGAATACCACATTATTATGATCACAGAGATGACTTTTGACACTTTCTGCAAGACGAACGTGGAGGCTGCCAGAAGAATAGCAGCAAACCAACTACGGACAATCAAAGGGAAAATGGCCAACTGGGACGACAGGATAGACGATGATGCGATTCGCGAAGACTCCGTGATAAACGCTATGCTGAAAGTCTACGAAACGTTCTCTCCGACAAAAGGGAATCTGTACGGATTCCTCAAAACAGTCATTCACAACGAAATGGTTGACCTTGTGGATGCCGAAACGGCTCATCTTTCCAAGCTCAAAGGCATCGGTCCTAAGGAAGAAGCCGATTACACTTTTGACCAGATGGCTTCAAATATTCCGGAATCCAGCATGAACCAACTGCGACCTATGCTTCATAACGCCATCAGCAAGCTTTCACCAATGGACCAGGCCATACTCGATTTCTATATTCAGAATCCTAAAACATATATACAGAAGGCTGTCGAGAAATTCGGCATTAAGCCAAACAATGTCAGTCTTCGTAAGAACCGCGCTTTGAAACAGATCCCTGACCTTATGGAGATGACATCGGATGATTATTTCGGGATGTTCAGAGGGCTGCCGAGTTCAAGTCCGTCCGAATTCATGTTCGAATTCATGACGGTAAGGAGGCCAGAGCCGACGAAGGTGAACTTCGTCTACCCGAAATTCAATCTGGAGACTACCGCCACCAGGCTCGCGTACATTATACGCACACTCAAAGAGGAAATCTGAGAACCGGTTGATTATAAATCCATAACAATGAAAATAATATACAGTCCATTTTACGACAATGACCCGTACTTTGGAGATGCTCCGAAGGAGATAGGGACAACTTATGTCGGAAATCTCGGCTTGCTGAGCCAGTTGCAGCTCCGTGCCGGCATGCACCTGGAGGCAAAGTCTGACGTCGAGCGCGAGGCCGACTATCTCAATGCTATGCAGAAGCATAGCACCGGCAAGTTCTTTGAGGCTGCCGCCAATGTAGACCCAATAGGCGTGGCCGGGAAGTTGCTGCAGTGGCGCGATGCCCTGGTAATGGCCGGTTGGGACAGCAAATGCAATGATCAAAAAGCGACAAAGATTCAAGCCCTTGCCGAAATCGAGCAGGACTTCAAGGCCATCGGCAATGCAGACTGCTGGAAAGCCGTCTACGAGAAATATTCAAAAGGTGCCCCTCTGGCAGGCGAAGTTGAATCCATCCGGGTAGACACCGTAAAGGAGGAACTCCCCCACCTCATTCAGGAAACGCTTGACGCGATTCAAAAAGATGATGTCGAGGTCACTTATGTCTTTGATGATGCTACGGAAACGCCACTACTTGACCCTGGAAAGATCAAGTACGTAGAGTTCAATGACCTGAACGATGCATACGAATGGTTCGCCCGAATCGACAAATTGCCCGAAAGGACAGTTGTCGTCAACAGGGACAATGTAAGGCTGAACCATACTCTTTACACCTGGGACCAGCCTCAGGCGCATTCGTCGCTGAAGGATAGCAATCCGCAGTTGCTGCAGCTCTTTAAGCTGAGTATGAGCATCTTTTCCCGTCCGCTGAACATCAACAATCTGGTGTCGTACCTTATGCTGCCAATGTCGCCCATTCCGGGCGGACTCAGACGCAAACTCGCAAAGCAGCTTATGGCTCACGGCGGGTTCGGCGACAAAGTGAAAAGAGATGACGGCAAGGAGCGGGATGACTGGGAGGAAATCATCGAGACCTTCCAGTTCCTCGGCAAAAACGGCAATAACTCCCCTCAGGCTATAAGAATAGCAAAGGCCAAGAAAATGCAGTTCCTCTCCCCTATCCGAACAGATTATAGCCGGGGAATATCCAAATCTAACATCACAGACTATGTAAATAACCTCCAGGATTGGGTTCAAGGGCATTGGGCAGATGATACGCTTCCGGCAGGAATAAAAGCTCAGCTGAAGGAATTGCTGACCTATCTATCCTCCTTCCAGACCGCGCTTAAGCCTCTTCCAGAGACAATTGAATACAGCCAGATAGAGAAACTCATCCTTCAGATCTATCGCCCGATGAATTACTCTCTGCAATCCGCCCAGGCCGGCTCCGCCAATATTGTAAACGACGTGCGGGCCATTGCGGCCAATGCGGAAACGCTGATCTGGCTCGATTGTCAGGAAGATGACATAGAAAAAGACCCATATGACTTTCTGAGTGCCACAGAACGGCAATACCTTGGTGAGCACAACTGCTCACTGCAAGACTTTTCAAAACATCTGGAGACCTGCCGAAAAGAAAAACTGCTGGCAATGAACAGATGCAAAAACATCATACTCGTCAGAAGCAAATACGACGGCACTACCCGACTGGGAGAGCATCCTATGGTGGCGGAGGCAAAATATGAATATAAGAAAACTGCTGAAAAAGAACTCCCGCCGACAGATCCGTCAACTATCTTCCCGGCAAGAAGCACTACATCTGTAACTAAAAACATAGAGAAATTCCAGCCGGTTAAGTCCCTAAATCTGGGTGAGATAAACTATCCGGGCCGAAAAGAGAGCAACAGTTCTCTTGATACCCTTATCCAGCTGCCGTTCAATTATCTGATGGAGTACGTGGCCAAGTTGCCGGTACCGGATGATGAGCAGCTCAACAACCTGTATATTACCACAGGTCTTGTCGCCCACCATTTCTTTGAGCACGTCACAAAGGATGCGATTGCAAAAGATGCGAAGCAGCCGCTCGGCCATATGGAGCATTTAGTTGAAAACCAATTCAGCGAAAGGCTCGAGGCCGCCATCGATTCAACAGGTCTCATTATGCGGCTTCCGGAAAATTCATCCTCTTTGGAGCAGTTTAAAACGCAGCTTAAAAAGAGCATACTCGCACTGATAGAAATCATGCAGGCGAAGGGCTGGACTCCAGTAGGCTGCGAAATGGAATTCCCGGGGAACGGCACAGGCCCTCTGATGTTGAAGGCTATCGGCAATTTCGGCGCGCGGATTGACTACTTGGCGATAGATAAAGAAGGCAAATATGTCATAATTGACTTCAAATGGAGTTACAGCGGCAAATACGAGGAGCACCTTAAAGCTAACACGGCCATTCAGCTTGAGCTCTACAGGCAGGCTGTTCTCGCAACTTACAAAGTAAGTGAAGAGGCTGTGGCAGGGGTGGCATACTACTTAATGCCCCGCAAACAGCTCCTGACGGCTGACTTTACTGAGATTCCAGACAGCAGACTCATCAGACATATTGACAAGGACAATAACAATAACCTCTTTGTACAAATCCAGAATTCATACAAATTCCGTATTAATGAGATTTGCAGAGGCCATATAGAGGAAGCCGAGATGATGGTTGTCAGTGATGACCCGAATGGTTATTATGACAACATCAAGCCAATGGGCCTTTGCCCCCTTGATGCAGATGAAAAGTATGCTGGACGAGGTGACAATAAGACACTTGTGTCGGCCACAAAAAAATCCGAGCAGATTTTCAAGCAAAGCAAGAAACAGACATTCGAGAAAGCCAACATCGAACCATCAGAGAAAGCCACATCTCATCCGATTCTTAAAGGACGACTGAAATGAAAAATGTAACATACATAAACGCCGGTGCAGGCAGCGGCAAGACCTACACCCTCACAAAGATTTTAGCAGATAAGCTCACGGACAAGTCCAATCCGGTTCTTCCTTCACAAGTCATACTTACTACATTTACGGAACTGGCCGCATCGGAGTTCCGGGAGAAAGCCCGTCAACAGATTCTTGCGGCCGGAAATCTCAGCGCTGCCGCACAGATGGACAGTGCAGCCATCGGCACCGTTCACTCCATAGCACTCAACTTCATCAAGAAGTTCTGGTATCTGCTGGATTATGGAGCTGACATTCAGACAATATCAGAGCGTGATGAGGACTTCTATATGAGTCAGTCTCTCTCGCGCATTGTAAGCGAACGTGCTGGTGACGGCAAGCTGAAAAAGCAGGTCGAGCTCGACACCTTCCGTGAGTTCCGTGATTACTTCGACATTGTGGACGGATATGGTCATCCGGACCACCTTTTCTGGCAACGTCATCTCAAGGGTATAGTCGAGAAGATGGAGTATTATGACGTTGACGATGTTACAGAGAGCATCGATAAAAGCATCTATACAGTTCGACTCGTATTCAACAAGCCATCAACGGATTATGATTTTCTTGCCGCTGCATTAGATCAGTATAAGGATTTTTGTGAGCGTAAGTCTAAAGATCCGGAAGACAAAGCGGGGCGCATGAAAAGCATGATTGAAAAACTTCTGTGCGTCGACAAGAAATATCGTAACAGGAAATGGCTGATGGATGTAAGAAATGTCATGAAGTCTGACAATATCGCCGCAGGAACAAGCGCAGCAAAAGAATGTGACAAATTCACAAATTTGTTGGTTGTCTTGGATGAGAGCAACGCTTCAAAGGACGATATTCTTATCATGGAGAGATACATCCGGGCTATCTTCTATCTTGCCAAAGAATGGCGTGACGATAACATCAAATACAAAAAGCTCAACCATATCATTTCCTACAACGATATGGAGCGCCTCTTTCTGTATCTCTTGACAGACAAGTCGGCTGTGGAAGCGCAGAATTATATCCAGGCCAATATCAGGCTTGTGATGGTGGATGAATTCCAGGATTCCAACCCTATCCAGCTCAAGATCTTCAACCGCCTGTCGGAACTCATTGCCCCTGCGGGAGGCCACTCTTATTGGGTAGGTGACCCGAAACAGGCCATCTACGGATTCCGCGGTGCAGACACGGCTCTCATCAACTCGGTTGCAAGCCATTTCACCTTCTATCAGGATGACCAAATACATTCTTGCTCAGGTCCGAATTATCTCAGTTCCCAAAGGCTTGTGGAGAGCTGGCGTTCAAGGCCGCAACTCGTCAATCTTGTCAATGATGTATTTATTAACAAATTCAACGGCGAGATTGACCCGCTTTGCATCACTCTTACTCCTCACTTTAAAGATAATCCTTCTTTGAACGCCTTGGAGCATTGGAGTGGAAAAAAGAGCGGTCAAGGCAATCAGAAAAATATCAAGGCAAACGATCTGGCTTGGAAAGTTAAGGAACTTCTGGCCTCTGAATGCCGTGTTCATAGCGGAAAACTCGATGAGGAGCCTACTGAGATCAGGCCGAAAGATGTAGCAATCCTCTGCCGCAAAAACAGCACGGCCAAGGATGTTGTGAAGTCCCTGCGAGAGTATAATGTGCCAGTGTCTGAGCCTGAAGATGACATTATGCAACGGATTGAAGTGCAGCTTGTCACAACTCTTCTGCAGCTGATTCAGAATCCGGGAGACAAGCACGCCATTGCAGATCTGATGCGACTATTATGGGGTCAGACTCCTAAGGATATTCTTCGCGACCGTATCGACTATGTTTGGGCGAAGGATGATGCGGGCAATTACCTGCACTTTGACAAGGACTGGAAATTGAAGGATGACCAGTGGAAAGAAGACATAGCCTGCGTAAAAGAATTGGTCGCTCAGACCGAGAAATTCAAACGCCTGTCCATCCCGGAGATGGTACGCGGCATTATCTACGAATGCAACTTGCCGGCACTCGTTGCCAAGTGGGGCGACCTCCATATCCGTCAGCAGAATCTCTCCACCTTGCAGCATCTTGCCGATGACTATGACCAAATGTGTCTGCAGATGGGGCTCGGTTCATCAATCAGCGGGTTCATCTATTACCTGAACATTATTGAACCAGACAAAGAAAGTGACAATCAATCCAATACGGTTAAAGTCCTTACTTACCACGGTTCAAAGGGATTGGAGTGGCCTGTCGTTATTCTAAACGAACTCAATGAAGATACACTTGAGGATGGCACACTGATAAGAAAATCTTTTATGAGAGTCCGCGAAATGGAGTTGAATATGAAAGACGAAACAACCGAAACAACCGGAACGGACATTTTTGCAAAGAGATACTATCTGCATTTCTTCCCTGACATAGTGAAAGGTCTTAACGGGAAGCCGGCAAAATCTATGATAGATACCATTGCAGGGTTGCCTATATATAAGACAATCAAGCTGCGGACCAAAGGCGAGGAAACAAGACTTCTTTATGTGGGTATGACCCGTGCCAAGGACTGCCTGGTAACTTTGGGCACCGGCGATGATTTCGCCTGGCTTAAGAATATCGGGATATCAGGCAACAAAGACAATGTCTGGGGACTGGAAGCCCATAAGCCTGAGCTCTGCGAGGTTATTTCTCCTAACGATGAATCCATTGCAGAAGAGGACCAGACCTGCACTATTACCGTCAAGCCTAAGTCTCATACCGCTTACAGCGACCGTTATCTCTCGCCGAGCAAGATTGGGAAATTCGACGGGTATAGCAGTCATAACAGGTGGAAAGAAAGTGGTGTAGGAATCAACACTCGCGGTTGGGGCAATGATTATGCAACCATCGGTTCCTGCATTCACGACATATTCGCCGCATACAAAAAAGGTGACGATGAACACAATCGTGAGATTGCCACAAATATCATCGGCGGCTACGGCGTTGCAGGCAAGTTAGCTGGACACATCGATGCCATCATCAATTCTGCAGACTGGCTGTACGGGCAGCTTCAGGCTAAATATCCGCAAAAGGAAGGTGACAGGATTGAACGGGAACTGCCGTTCATATACACCTTGGCGAACGGACAGACCTTGCGCGGCGAGATGGATCTTATCTGGCACTACACCGACGACAGCGGGAAGCACGCCGTGCTTGTGGACTACAAGACCTATCAGGGCGTTGACCTTGACGAACACACCAGGACGCACTACGCACAGCTTTCCGCTTATGCGAAAGCCTTGAAGGACGCAGGCGTTGACGTCACCCACGCGCTTGTCTACTACCCTGTCCGGGGCGAGATATTTGAGCTTTCGTGAAAGAAATCCGTCCCAGAGGACAAAGGAGATATATAAATGCAGGAATTTAAGTATCTATTGGCTGTCACAGACAGCCAATAGATTTAATCAATGCCTTGGAATCATCAACGTACCAGCAGTCGCGGAGCTCCGGCTCGAAGTGGATTTCGAAGGGGTCCCTTATGCGCATCAGGCGGGTGAGTTCGGAGAGTTTCTCGTGGAGCGGTCTTCTTATCTGAATATACTCGTTCTCGGAGATTTGGCCTGCTTTGAGCTGCCGCTTGGCATCGCCGCTCTGGCGCGACAGTTCGTGGACGGTCTGCCCGATGGGGAACACACGCGCCTTCTCCTTTGCAATGTAACTCCGCGAGAATTCGTCGAATGTGGCAAATTTCCGTCGGATCTCATCGCGGCGGAGATTGAGAATGAACCAGTCGGAGAAAAGATTCACGAGAAGCGATTCCGCCGTTCCAATATGGAAACCCGTGGCCGAAGCGTCCTCGCTGAGGGCCGTGGAGGTCCTGGTCCTGTTGAAAAAGGAACGATGCCAAGAGACAACCTTGCTGGATGTACAATTGACCGGCGAGGTCATCTCGACCGTGAGTTTCCCGCTGTCATACAGGACCCGTGCCCTCACATTCACGCCGGCGAAGTCGAATCCGATTTCGTCCCCGCTGCAGAATTTCTCCGGCAGAGGAAGCCAGACGGCCTGCTCCACTCCTGCCGCAATTATCTCACGCATATGAGTCGCCTTCTCGAGTTCCTGTGTAAATTCCTTATCATCAATATACAAACGCATATCTTATAGCCCCGGGCTTTTTGTGTCCTCCCGAGTCATAATCATATACCGAAGACGATGGGGAATATTTCAAAAAATATGCTAAGAACCATGCATTTATCTATTTTATTGCCTATATTTGCCACTGATTGGATAAATTAGAGGTTAAAATGATATTGGAGTTACATTTGACGAACTTCTTTTCGCTAAGAGACGAGGTCACACTTGACCTTCAGGCGGCAAGAATACTAACAAAGAAAGGCCGGGCCCTGGAGGGTAACTGTTTCACTGCCGGAGATGAAAAGATGCTTAAAAGCATAGCGATACTCGGTGCAAACGCATCGGGCAAAAGCAATGTCATCAAGGCTATACGTGCCTGTGTCGAGATAATACGTTCTTCGCACAACTACAATGAAGATACGGAATTCGGATTCGTCCCGTTCAAGTTCGACGGATATGACAGCAGACCGAGCTCGTTCTATATCCGTTTCCTGATGGATGAGGTTGAGTACGAGTACTCATTCTCTATGACCAGCAGCGAAATTCTCACGGAGCAGCTGTATTTCTATCCGAACGGCAGGAAGTCTTTGGTGTTCAGCCGCGATGAACGCAAAGGGCCGGACAAAAAAGATATCTACGAATTCAGGTCGCAGATTAAACGGCCGATGGACGTGGCGGAGAACACTTCGCGCAAAACTCTTTTCATCTCCCGAGCCAGCCAGATGGACAGGGAAATTGCCAAGAAAGTGTTCCTGTTCTTCTGCAACGACGTTGTGCTGGATTACCGCCAGCCTTCAGATTCTTCCGTTGAACAGATTCTGAACGAAAAGAAACCTGACCTGCTCAATATTCTGAGGGCTGCCGACAGCGACATAGTCAATGTCGGAATCCTGAACGGCAGAATGGTGACGTATCATCGGAACAGTCCGGACATCGCTTTCGACTTCGAGACCGAAGAATCAGACGGCACGAAAACACTTTTCCGTCTCATGCTCAGCATTATGGATGTCATCAAAGACGGCAAGTTCTTTATCGTTGACGAAATAGATACAAGCCTTCATACCCAACTGGTCGAATTCATCATCAGGATGTTTAATCGAAGCAACTCCGCCCAGATTGTATACACAACACACAACACCCACCTGCTGAACACTGACTTCCAGAGACGCGACCAGGTCTATTTCGTGAATAAGCGCGCAGATGGCAGCAGCGATCTCTATTCGATCTTCGACTTCAAGGATTTCCGCGATACGTACGATATGGAAAAGGCATATCTGCAAGGCCGTTTCGATGCCATACCTTACCTGTCAACACCTATTGTATAATTATGGGACGGAAAGAGAAAATATCGAGAGGGAAAATGATGACTCCTATCTTCTTCGTGTTCTGCGAGGGAGAGACAGAAGTTGCATATATTGAACTGCTGAGATCATACTATAGACTGCCCATTCACATAGTTCCGATCAAGACACTTCAGAATATCACCCCTGCCCTTATCGAAAGACATAAGGCAGAGTACGTCCAGACCAAAAGGGACAGAACATATCTTATGTATGACCTTGATGTGCAACCTATGCTCGGGAAGTTGCGCAAGTTAAAGGACTCGGTATTGTTGTGTTCCAATCCCTGCTTCGAATTGTGGCTGCTGCTTCATTATGAATGTCTGCAGAAGGAACTGACAAGCGCGGAATGCGTAAAGCGGCTGGGTGTATTCGTTAAACAATATCGGAAAGGTTTGCTCAATGAAGAAGTCAAACAACATCTTATGGAGAATGTTTCCACAGCTGTAGAACGGGCTAAGAAAATGTCAGCATATCTCAACCCATCTACAACTGTGTATCTTCTTGTAGATGATCTGAATGAGTTGAAAAAGAGAAAAGACGGCTGATACAGGACGACAAGACGGTTCCGTAAAAAAACTTCGCACCCCATCCATTGTTTTTCAGAAAATAACCATACCTTTGCAACCGAGAAGCGCAGAAGCTTCGCGAAAAATCCCGACTTCCGGAGAATTCCCCAGGTCTGTCGCCCCAGCCAGGCACACCCCGAAGGATGAATCCAATGTTGAACAAGACATCATTACAGCTCAAGACACCGCAAGTATTCAAAACCGATTTCCGTTAATTTCATAGACGGAATTGTATCTTTTCATCAATCAGAATACTTTCTTGACCTTCATCACACACATTATCAGTTCCCGCATTGGACGATAGTCCGCTGGAACACAGCACACTAACAAACGCTTGCGCAGCGCACGAATTTTCCCGCGCCCGGGAAAGAATGCGCCGCAGCGGAGGTATATGTCTGAGAAGCTGCCGCGGCAGCCTCTAAAATTCAACATTTTATGGAAACAGAAAAACGCAACGTCCTTGCGCTCAGGGGGAAATACTGCAAGGACTGCATCATATTCACCGAGGACGTGGATGAGAAAGCCGTCGAAATCGTCGGCGCCCTCCTCGGCAATCCCCTCTTCCGGGACACGAAGATCCGCGTGATGCCGGATGTCCACGCGGGCATCGGCACGGTCATCGGCTTCACCTGCCCGGTCACGTCATTCATCAGCCCCGCGCACGTCGGCCTCGACATCGGTTGCGGGATTGACCTCATCCTCTT